>JALVSJ010000368.1 GCA_027024445.1 Desulfobacterales bacterium | reverse complement strand
AAAGTCATCCTTTACCCTTAAGCTGGGTAAGCCCAGAAACAGCCCTATCAAGGCGCTTATGAGGATTACCAGGGGGAGGGCTTCCCAGAAGCTCATTCCGGCCTTGGTGGTAAGGATTGCTGACGCATATGCGCCTATTCCAAAGAAGGCAGCGTGACCAAGGGAAATTTGGCCCGCGAATCCCACGATGACGTTGAGACCACAGACCACGATACAGTAGATTGAAATGAGCGTAGCGACTGTTATAACATATGAACTCAAGTTTCTGCTCCCTCAACTCGTGGCTTACTTTGAACCCATCAATCCTTCTGGACGCCACATCAGCACGGCGATCATCGCAATAAAAGCCAGGGCATCCCTGGGAAGCGGGATGTTTGCATATCCTATCAGCAGGGTCTCGGCTACACCTAGTAATAACGACGCGATTACGGCTCCTGGTACAGATCCCATTCCTCCCACCACAATGAGGGCGAGGGTCTTGTATGCTGGCACAGCCCCCATAGTGGGGTAAACCTCATTGTAGTAAATCCCTACAAGGATGCCCGCAATCGCAGCAATAGCCGAGCCTATGACGAAAGTGATACTCACAATGAAGTGGGTGTTTATCCCCATAGCGTCTGCTATAGCGATATCCTGAGAGGTTGCTCGCATGGCAAGGCCCAATTCGGTCTTGGTGCTTATGTACCAAAGGAAGACTAAGACCACGGCGGTTATGCAATAGACCGCCATGAGGGTCTCAGAGATAGTGATGGCACCTACGTGAATAACAGGAAAAGGAAGTTTGGCCTTGAAGGTAAGGATATAAGGACCTGCTACAAGTCGGCAAAGTTCCTCTATCGCCAGCATTGCTGCTATACTGCCAATCAAAGGGATAAAAGGAGGATATTTAAGCAGTGGGAAATAGATGAATCTCTCGATTGCTATACCCAGAATGGAGCAAAAGATCATTGAGCCGATGAAGGCCAAAACCAAGTTGCCGGTTAGGTGAAAAATGAGCAGGCCCATGTAGGCCCCGGTGGTATATATGGCGGCATGGGCCACGTGTAGGATGCGCATGACCCCATAGACCAGTGCCAGGCCAAGGGTCACAAGGGCATAAATGGAGCCCATGGCTATCCCGTTGAGAAATTGCTCCACAAAAAGGTGCATGATTTTTCAGCGCTCTCACCTGCCAACCTCCCCGCCCTTTAACCGGGAAAGGCTTCAGTCCCCTAATGAATCCATCAGGCTATGGAGTCGGCAGTTTCAACTTCCCTTTCAATTTGTCAGTGACCGCTACTTGAATCTTTCATCTACTAGTTTCTGTACCATGTCTTCATCAGGTATGTAGGGCAACGTGATGTGATCCTTTCCCTGCCTTTCCTTGTTATATGCAATGGAGGTCTCAAGGGCATTTTGGTTCCTTGCCCAGGCCCTTCTTGCCACTCCTCCCATTACGTCCCAGGCTATTGCCTCCTTGATAATACGGTCCACCCTTTCGCTTCCGTCAAGCACCAGGCCGAAGCCACCATTTATGGCCTTTCCTATGCCAACCCCCCCGCCGTTATGCAGTGATACCATGCTCATTCCTCTGGCAGCATTTCCTGCAAAGCACTGGGTTGCCATTTCGGCCATTATGTTGCTTCCGTCCTTGATGTTGGCCGTCTCCCTGAACGGAGAGTCAGTGCCTCCTGTGTCATGGTGATCCCGGCCCAACATCACCGGGCCGATCTCACCGTTGCGAACCATTTCATTGAACTTGAGGGCTATCTTCATCCTTCCTTCTGCGTCCTGATAAAGGATTCTTGCCTGAGTTCCAACTACGAGCTTGTTTTTCTTGGCATCCCGAATCCAGATGTAGTTATCTCTATCCTGAAATCGCCTGTTGGGATCAATACAAGACATGGCGGCCTTGTCGGTCTTGTCCAGGTCCTCGGGCCTGCCACTCAGGCAGACCCAGCGGAAAGGTCCGTAGCCGTAATCAAACATCATGGGGCCCATGATATCTTCCACATAGGAGGGGAAGATGAAACCATCCCTTGGATCCTTTCCGTTCTTGCAAATCTCTGTAACGCCGGCATCATACACTGCCTTCATGAAACTGTTACCGTAGTCGAAGAAGTAAGTTCCCCTGTCCACGAGTGTCTTAATAAGTTGGTAATGCTTGCGAAGAGACCTATTTACAAGCTCAACGAATTTGTCGTGGTCGTTCTTGAGCAATTCGGTGCGTTGCTCGAACGTCAGTCCCTGGGGGCAGTAACCACCTTCGTAAACTGCGTGACAGGAGGTCTGGTCTGAGAGCAGTTCGATCTCTTCATTGTTATTAACCGCATACTCCAGCAGATCCACCACGTTGCCGTAAAATGCAATGGCGATACTTTCCCCATTTTTTTGGTATTGACGCGCGACGCTGAATGCCTCCTTTGCAGAGTCCACAACCATGCTTACCCAACCCTGATTCTTGCGTGTCTCTATCCGGGATGGATCCACCTCCGCAATTATCCCTACCCCCCCTGCAATCTCCACCGCCTTTCCCTGGGCGCCGCTCATGCCTCCAAGGCCCGAGGACACAAAAAGATGCCCTGAAAGATTGGCATCTGTTGGCAGGTTCAACTGCTTCCTTGCGGCATTGAGGATAGTCCCATATGTCCCATGAACGATGCCCTGAGGGCCTATGTACATCCATCCTCCTGCTGTCATTTGACCGTAGTTCGCCACACCAAGGGCTGCTGCCCGGTGCCAGTTGTCCTGGTCATCAAACATTCCCACCATCAGGGCATTTGTGATAATTACCCTAGGGGCCCCCGGAGGCGAGGAAAAAAGCCCCAGTGGGTGGCCTGATTCCACCACCAGGGTCTGCTCTTCGGTGAGCTCCTCGAGGTAGCGTTTTATCAGACGGTACTGCATCCAGTTCTGGCAAACCTGTCCCGTCTCGCCATAAGTGACCAGTTCATAAGGGTACAGGGCCACGTCAAAGTCCAGGTTGTTATCGATCATTACCTGGAATGCACGCCCTTCGATGCATTTGCCCTTGTACTGGTCGATGGGAAGGCCCTTTATATGGCCATAGGGCCTGAAGCGGTATCCGTAGATTCGGCCCCTGGTGATGAGCTCATCCAGGAATTCGGGGGCCAGTTTCTCATGCCATTTTTCAGGGATGTAACGCAGTGCGTTTTTGAGGGCCAGAATGGTATCACTTTTCGAGAGCGAGAAATGCCTTTTTGGGGCCCTTCTCACACCTTCCACGAATTCCGGCATTTCGGGAAGTTCATCAAAGATGCTATCGAGTTTGATTGTCATTGCCTGGGAAGCCAAAGCATTGTATTCCATGATTTCACCTCTTCCTGGCCGGTGGAAACTATGTCCATTAGAAAATTGCCCTTTTCTCCGGACCTAGTTTCTTGACACCGCTATAGGGTAGTTGTATATGCTTGTATATACAAGATAAAAAATTTTTGTCAATGGAAAATATGGAGGCACGGAAAGGAGCGGCGGGGGGATTCTCAAGGCTATGCGATTCTCTATGGATAAGAACGGGGCCCAAAAAGATTCCATGCGCCCGTTATATGGCAAAGTAAAGGACTATATCCAGAAAGGTATCGAACAAGGGCAGTGGAAACCAGGTGAAAGGATTCCATCTGAAACCGAACTTGTGCTCACACTCGGTGTTTCGAGGATGACCGTTAACCGGGCCCTCAGGGAGCTTTCCTCCGAGGGGCGCCTGGTGCGAGTGCAGGGAGTTGGCACCTTTGTGGCTGAGTATCGCCCTCAGACGGGTTTCCTGGAGGTAAAGAGCATAGCAAGGGAGATTCAGGAGGGCGGCGGAGTTCACAGCAGCGAGGTGCTGCTTTTGAGAGAGGAAAGGGCAGACAGGGAGCTTGCCGCTTCCATGGGGATTCACGAAGGAGCCCCTGTTTTCCATTCAATACTCGTTCATCGTGACAGGGGAAGACCGGTACAGTATGCTGACCGGTATGTTAATCCGGCCATAGCGCCTGATTATCTAAAACAGGATTTTACCCGTATCACACCCAGCGAATACCTGCTTAGTATTGCCCCCGTCACAGAAGTGGAGCATGTGGTGGAAGCAGTGGTGCCTGACGAGCATATTCGCACCGTTCTCGAGATCCCCGAAGGGGAACCATGCCTGGTATTACACCGGGTGACGTGGTCACATCACATTGTAGCCACCAAGAACCGTTTCGTCTATGCGGGAAGGAGATACCGCATAGGAGGTCGGTTTCGGTTTTCTGCACCTGATGGTAAACACCTTGGAATAGCGTGACATTTTTTGTATAGGGCTTCCGTTCCCCCTGTGCTAGAAATTGACTCGTACATTCGTACAGGAATATACTTTAATCAGATCAAAGATCCTAAAAGGTGGGGGACTTTTCATCTCTCGTAACGTTAAAAGGATTGGGCACGTCCCTAGTCGGTGAGTCATCGGGCGAATGCCGGTGAGAATATGAATTGGGGGCCAAATAATAACATGGCCCCCGTTATTTTCTTATGGGGTGAGTGATGGGATTTGAACCCACGACCGCTGGGGCCACAACCCAGTGCTCTACCTATTGAGCTACACCCACCATATATAAACCACAATACCAAAATAAAGGATTATTAGCAATATCGTTTTTGCTACCTTGTTTAATGCTCTCAAGCCAACGTAGTTCGCACCCAGGCGAAGTGCGCAAAAACCGAGGACTCCTGGACGTGGACAGGCGGGGCAGCTACCAGAAAGAAGCGAGACGAGGGGGGAAAGCTTTCTTATGCAGCCTGGTAAGGCGCATATCGCACAGATACCTCTGCTTCTGGAGGTGGAAAAATGGACTTGAGCCTTTCCCCAAGTTCAGAGGCAATTGTACGGTGCACATTCAACTTGGTCTCTTTTATCTTGTCTTGCTTCTCGAAAATCCTGAAACACTCAATAACCTTTTCTACCTCTGCCTCGTTGTGGAGGAAGATCCTGAAGGCATCATTCTGGATGTCGTATTTCACGCCCTGTCTCTTAAGCACACCTTCCAGAGTAAGTGTTCTCTGGATCTTGTCTTGATTGGGCGAGGGGTTTACATCCACGACAATTGTGATGGCCTCTTCATCATATGCTATTTCAAAACTCAGGGTTTTTTGAATTGCTTCTGTCATATGGATCCATCTCCTTTCATGGGCAAATGCCGATCTGGTGCAAACAACAAAATTTTTTGGTCCCTGTACGGGAGTCTTTAGCGCTCCTTAGTTTGACCTTTGGCCGATTTTGTGATTAATATCGGCAATATTTTGGGGCCCCATTAATGAAATTTAGTAACAACCATCTCCCCTTATGGCCAGATGAATCAGGAGCTTGGAATGGATCAGAATATTAATGAACTTCTTAAGAAGATACCCAAGGTTGATCGGTTATTGGAGACAGAGAGGATCGGCTCTGCCCTGAAGACCTATCCAAAGGCCGTCGTGATGAAGGCCATCCATGATGTACTCGATGGGCTCAGGGCAGAAATAAGGGCGGGCGGTGGGAAGGAGAGCAGGGTTGGCATTGAAGTTGTGACGGGTCAGGTGCTGGAAAAGATAACAGAACTTGACAGGCCGAGTCTCCGATACGTGATTAACGCCACGGGAGTGGTGGTTCATACGAATCTCGGCAGGTCCCTTATGGCGGAAAGGGTTCTGGAGATGTTTGCCCCTCTCAGCGGGCATTACACAAACCTTGAGTATGATCTGGCCAAGGGCAAGAGGGGGAGCAGGTATGTCCATGTGCAGGGTATCCTGAAGGAACTCACCGGCGCCGAAGATGCAATGGTGGTGAACAACAATGCCGCCGCGGTACTGCTGTGCCTTGATACCCTAGCCAGGGACAGGGAAGTTGTGGTTTCACGGGGAGAACTGGTTGAAATAGGAGGTTCCTTTAGAATTCCCGAGGTAATGAAGAAAAGCGGCTCAAGGATGGTGGAGGTAGGCACCACCAATAAGACCCATTTGAGGGACTACGAAGAGGTTATTGGCCCGGAAACAGCCCTGTTAATGAAAATCCACAGGAGCAATTTTCAGATAGTGGGTTTCACCGAGGAAGTGGAGACCAGAGAACTTGTGAAGTTAGGAAGACGATATGGAATACCCGTGATGGAGGACCTCGGAAGCGGTTGCCTTATTGATTTGTCCAAGTATGGACTTTCAAGGGAGCCAACAGTCCAAGAGGTGCTAGCAGCAGGTGTGGATATCGTGAGTTTCAGCGGTGATAAGTTGCTGGGTGGGCCCCAGGCGGGGATAATCCTGGGCAGGAAACAACTAGTGGAAGCGGTGAGGAAGAATCAACTTAACAGGGCACTAAGAATTGATAAACTTACCCTCCTCGCACTTGAACATACTTTGAGACTTTACCGTGACGAGCCCACTGCGGTGAGACAAATACCAACCCTGGCCATGATATGTCAGACCTACGATGATCTAAGGCGAAAGGCACGCCGCCTTGTTCGGAGGATCGGCAAACTTGACTCCCCAAACTTTGCTGTTCGGACCGCGAGTACGAGTTCCAGGGTAGGAGGTGGAGCACTGCCTTTGTTAGACCTTCCAACACGAGCAGTGTGCCTTGTGCCCAAGAAAATGAGCGCTCGGGAGATGGAGGAATGGCTGCGGGCATATGAGCCTCCCATTATCGGGAGGGTGGAAAAGGAGCAGCTTATGCTTGATGTTAGAACCATACGAGATGATGAATTTTCCACTGTGGCACGAGCTGTTAAGGAACTGGGGGCGCAAAGGTAAAAAAATGCACCCCGGGGCAGCATAACTGCCCGCCGAGGTGCACGCTTTTTCACAATACAAGCTAGATGCTTTCCTTGAGGGCCTTTCCGGGGCGGAACCGTACCGTCTTGCTTGCTTTTATCTTGATTTCTTCACCTGTCTGGGGATTTCTTCCCTTTCTGGCCTTCCTCTTGACAACCACAAAGGACCCAAAACCTGCCAACGCCAGTTTGCCTTCCTTTTTCAGTGTCTTTTTCGCCAGGTTAATGAATGAGTTCAAGCACCTCTCTGCATCTGCCTTTGATACATTGCTTGCCTTTGCAATCTCGCTGATTAATTCGGCCTTTGTCATGTCTTCCCCCTTTTGTTAGATGGTTTAGTGATCACAGGATAACGCCTTAGGCAAACGGAAAGAACAGTCCTCCCCCCTTTCTGTTGTGGTTTATGTGAATTCCCTGGGCCGCAGGGCCCGGAAGGGAAGTAAGGCGCGTCTTATATCATTGCCGGTCCCGGCGCAGTGCCAAAGCCTGTCAAAACGTGGTCTATCAGGGTGGATCCAATATGAAGCGGATAATTACTTAGCACAGGGCTGAAGCATTTTCAACTAAAAATAAGGCCGATTGGCGCGATATTGAACCCTCAAGGGCAAAATTCCAAGTAGGTAGAAGCTAATACCCATCCTCAGGTAAAGTTGACAAACTGAGAGTCAGGCTATAAGTTCAGAAACAGTTCAGCGGGAGAAGAAGGAGGCAGTAGTATTGCGGAAAATCATAGAGCGGATATTGAAAGAGAGTATATCTGTCAAGGATGATTTTATAAGCTCCAACGCTGATAAGTTGGTGCTGCTATCTGAGAGGATAGCCCAGGCATTCACAAATGATAAGAAGCTCATGATTTGCGGCAATGGTGGAAGTGCTGCAGACGCACAGCATATTGCGGCAGAGTTTGTCAACCGGTACGAGATGGAGAGACCTTCGTTGCCCGCTATTGCGCTTACCACTGATACGTCTGTGCTTACGAGCATTGGGAATGACTATTCATTTAAAGAGGTGTTTTCCAAACAGATTAAGGCCATGGGGCTGGAAGGAGATGTGCTGCTGGCAATCAGTACAAGCGGAGACTCTGAAAATATTCTTAAGGCCGTGAAAGATGCCAAGGACCTCCATATTTATACTGCGGCATTTCTGGGTCGTGGTGGGGGAAAGGTGGCTGAAGTCGTGGATATTGCACTGGTTGCGAGATCAGAAAGCACACCAAGGATTCAGGAAGCGCACATTCTGGGGGGGCACATTCTCTGTCATCTGGTAGACTATATCCTGTTCCAACGGCATTTGGAGCAGGCCGGAAAGGACCTTTAGGCTTCAAATGGGGATGCTTTGCCCAGAGAGATTGATGTACTTTTTACGAAGCCGTCAATGTCAGTGTGATGAAAAATCATAAGAAACCAAGACGAATTTCGCCTATTTCGCTGGAGGGGCTTCAGACTTACTCCATCAGTGAAAGGCCCAGCAAAGTGAGCGCGGAGGATTTTTCCAGCCCCTGGGTGAAAGGGGGATCTTTTGCCCAATGGGTGGAGCGGCTTCCGGATATTCTGGGCGCAAAGGACCTTGTTGAGGTGGCTGATTGCATTGCGGGAGCTGTGGAAAGGGGCAGGGAGGTGGTGCTGGCAATGGGGGCACACCCGATCAAAGTCGGCTTGAGCCCTATCATAATTAATCTCATGGAGCGAAATGTTATTACGGCCATTGCAATGAATGGCGCCTGCATCATCCACGATTTGGAGATTGCAATGGTAGGCAGAACTTCAGAAGACGTGGGAGCTGTTCTTGGGGAGGGAAAATTCGGGATGGCCGAGGAGACCGCCTCTGTTCTGAATAGGGCCATTCAAAGGGCAGCACGTGAGGACGCCGGCCTGGGAGAGATGGTTGGCAGGGTTTTTCTCGAAGAGAAGTTCCCTTATAATAATATAAGCATACTGGCCATGGCTCATAAATTGGGAGTTCCAGCGACCGTTCATGTCGCCATTGGGACTGATATCATACATTGTCATTCTTCATTTGACGGGGCTGGTGCGGGCAGGGCCTCACATTACGATTTTAGAGTTTTCACCTCTGTGGTGGCCGGACTGGAAGGAGGAGTGTTCATCAACCTTGGCTCAGCGGTCATCATGCCTGAGGTGTTTCTCAAGGCCATCACGGTCGCAAGGAACCTTGGCCATGAGGTGAGAAAATTTACTACGGTGAATATGGACTTCATCAGACAATACAGGCCCATGACAAATGTTGTGCATCGCCCTACGCAGGAGGGAGGAAAGGGTTACAGTCTTATAGGCCATCATGAGATAATGTTTCCCTTGCTGGCAGCAGCAGTGATTGAGAGTTTGCCTTCCGCTTTGAAAAAGGGATATTAGAGTAGGATTTGAGTCATGCTTATTTTGTTGTTAGATGGGTGTGTTCTTTGTCTGAGAGGACATATTTCACTAATCTTAATAAGACCATCAAAGCTGAGACGGCACAGTAAAAAGCTCCATATGCAAGGCGCGCGAGTCTTGAGGAATGAGGCGTACTTAACAGTACGTCGGAATGACGCAAGACGAAGCGCAACGCCGCAGATGGACTTTTTACGAAGCCGTCGCAAATGAGAGGTGATATTGATGCCCATTTATGAATATAAATGCACCGAGTGCGAGGAGGAATTTGAAAAACTCGTATTTAGTTCGAGTGAGCAGGTACAGTGCCCGCAGTGCGGGAGCACTGAGGTGCGGAAGCTGATGTCTGCATGCGGATTTAAGAGCAGCGGAGAGTTTACGCCTTCGGCAGGCTCCGGAGGGTGTGCTTCCTGTGCAGGTGGAAACTGCGCCACGTGTCATTGATAGAGGAGGCAGTGATAAGAGTAGGGTTTGGATACGATGTCCACAGGTTGGTCAGGCAAAGGCGCCTGATCCTAGGAGGCGTGGAAATTGAGTGGCATGTGGGACTCCACGGCCACTCGGATGCCGATGTGCTTACCCATGCGATTATTGATGCGGTGATAGGGGCCATGGGGAAAGGAGATATCGGGCAGCACTTCCCGGACACCGATCCGAGTTACAAGGATGCTCGGAGCCTTTCCCTGCTTGCCAAGGTAGTAGGGTGGATGAATGAAGAGGGTTACACCCTTAATAACCTGGATGCGTGTATTGTGGCTGAGGCTCCTAAGGTTTCCAAATACTTTGACGAGATGAGGGCCAGGCTGGCCAAGGTGTTCGAAGTAGAGGAAGAAAGGATCAACTTAAAGGCGACTACAACTGAAGGGATGGGGTTTTGTGGCAGGGAGGAGGGGATTGCCGCGTATGCTGTGGTGACAATTAGAGAGGAGGAAACATTTTAGTTCGCCAAATTCGTGAGAGTAGTGATAGTGCCCTTTCTTGGTTCCAGAGTCTCCCGGGCTGGTCCTTTTGTGCCACTTATCTGTGGGGGATTCCTGCCCCCTCCGCATTCCCGTCACTCAACCCCTTAACGGGAATGTAATTTGAGAAGGAGTTGCCAGAATTAGGATGGGCGTACTTGTTAATGGGGTGTTTTATGACGGTTGAGTGCCGGGCTGCGGTTTCCCCCACTGATAAGTGGCAGCCGGACAGCGCCCTCCCGCCAGTCACTACGAAAGGCCACTATCACTAACTACCTCGAATAATCGTAGGTTGATCAGTTGCCAATTAGCAATTTCGTAGTGTCTGGCTTGGGAATTACTTTTGAGAGCAGATTGAATTGTTGACACGGATATTCGACGAGATTAGTAGTTTTAGAAAAAGCGTGGAGGAGATTTGAGTTGGCCCTGACATTTTACAATACTGCTACAAGGAAAAAGGAAGAATTCAGGCCCCTGGAAGCGGGAAAAGTAGGCATGTACGTGTGCGGGGTCACGGTTTATGATTTGTGCCATATCGGTCATGCCCGCTCTGCAGTGGTTTTTGATGTGCTGGTGAGATATTTAAGGGCCCGGGGATTCGATGTAACCTACGTAAGGAACTTCACGGACGTTGATGACAAGATTATCAAGAGGGCCAATGAACTGGGAAAAGACACCACTGAGATTGCAGAGCAATATATCAGGGCGTTTTATGAAGATATGGACCGTCTTTCGGTCTTGAGGGCTGATATTGAGCCCAGGGCCACCGAGCACATCGGCCACATGATAGAAATGATCCAGGTGCTCCTCAACAAGGGATACGCCTATCAGCAGGATGGGGATGTTTATTTTTCAGTGGAAAAGTTTGAGGGGTACGGGCGCCTCTCGGGCAGGAAGCTCGAAGATATGCAAGCAGGCAGCCGTGTGGCAGTGGATCAGAAGAAGAGACATCCCATGGATTTTGCCCTGTGGAAGGCGGCCAAACCTGGCGAACCCAAGTGGGATAGCCCGTGGGGACCGGGGAGACCCGGGTGGCACATTGAGTGCTCTGTCATGAGCAACCACTATCTGGGTCCATCGTTTGATATCCATGGCGGGGGAAGGGACCTTCTGTTTCCCCATCACGAAAATGAAAGGGCACAGTCTATAGCTGCGAACGGAGGCGAATTCGCTCGTTTCTGGGTTCATAATGGTTTTGTCACCGTGGAATCTGAGAAGATGTCCAAGTCTCTGGGGAACTTTGTCACCATACACGATGCGTTGGAACAATACCACCCGGAAGTCCTAAGGCTGTTTCTATTGAGCAAGCACTATCGTAGCCCCATAGACTTTTCATCACACGCGGTGGCTGCAATGCGCTCCGGGCTGGTGAGGATATACAGGACGCTAGAGAGGGTTCACGAGGTGTTGGGCTCGACCATGACGGCTGACGCCACGGTAAATGAGCCATTTCTTTCATCAGAAAATTTGAGCCCGTCACTCGCTAAATTCATAGAGGTGATGGATGATGATCTGAATACAGCCGGGGCCGTTGGGCTGGTATTTGACAAGATAAGACAGATCAACAAGATCCTGGATGGATTTGAACCAGGCAATGAAAAGAATAAGGAAGCCCTCGAGGAAAATAGAAGGGAACTCTTTAAGATGGCAACCGTGCTTGGAATCCTGCAGAGGACACCCGAGCAGTTTTTTGAAGAAATGCCCCGAGCCCAGGTAGAAATAGACCCTGCCGAGGTGGAGCGCCTCATAGCCCAGAGGGCTGAGGCCCGTGCCCGAAAGGACTGGGCCACGGCAGATAAAATCCGCGATCAGCTCAAGGCAAAGGGCATCATCCTTGAAGATGGTCCCCAGGGGACCACCTGGAGAGTGGATGTTTGAGCTGGTTACTGACCTTGAACCCTGTGGAGATCAGCC
>JALVSJ010000367.1 GCA_027024445.1 Desulfobacterales bacterium | reverse complement strand
CAGGATCCTCCCTTTTACCCCGAACCTAAGTTCTCTGGGTATTAGATGAGGTTCTTTGCGGTATGCCAGGTCATAAAGCCGGGTGCGGTTTTGCCTGCCTATCTCCAGGACATCTTCGAATCCTTTGTTTGTAATCAGGGCAGTCTTTGCCCCTTTGCGCTCAAGTATGGCGTTGGTGGCCACTGTTGAGCCGTGAACCACCTGTTTTCTGCGACCATGTGCAATGTGACGCAGCCCTTGAAGCACTGCCTCTGCAGGGTTGTGCGGGGTTGAGAGCACCTTGTACACACCCCACCGCTCTCCGTCCTTGTAAACGAAGTCCGTGAAAGTCCCGCCTGTGTCAGCACCAATGACAATCATCAGATACCCAGAAATGCCGTCCTGAACAGATCGCTTTCAAGCAGTTCCTTTGCGCTGCCCTCGGTTACGATCCTGCCCGTCTGAAGTACATATCCTCTATCGGCGATTTCAAGCGCTTCACGAACGTTTTGCTCCACCAGCAGGATGGTAATTCCCTGCCCCTTGAGGCGCCTGACAGTGTTAAAGACCTCCTCCACCATGAGCGGCGCCAAACCCAGGGATGGCTCATCAAGCATCAGGATCTTTGGGCTGGACATGAGCCCCCTTCCGATGGCCACCATTTGCTGCTCCCCTCCAGACAATGTTGATGCAGCCTGCCTTCGCCTTTCCTTTAGCACCGGGAACAGGGAATAGACCCCCTGGAGGTTTTTCTCAACCACCTTTTCATCATCCACTACATATGCCCCAAGCCGCAGGTTCTCTTCAACAGAAAGGGGACCGAATAACATCTTTTCCTCCGGCACATAAACGATTCCCCTTCTAACGATTTCTTCTGTGGGTAAGTGGTGGATCTCTTCGTCCATGAAAAGGATCCTGCCTTCGTGTACCCGTTGTGAAGCCATGATGGCGCGCAAGAGTGTGGATTTGCCTGCACCATTGGAGCCAAGGACAGAAACGGTCTCCCCAGCGCGAACAGACATGGATACGCCATGGAGCACCTGAAGTCGCTCATAGCGTACCTTTATGTCTTCCACCTGTAATACGTCTGTTTTCATGCCTGGGTCTTCTTTCAAAACTGATAGGTGTCCAAAATCTGTCTCCTAGTTGAGTCTAATTGGGCAGGAAAACGGCATATTCCCCTCGCTACGCTAGCTGCGCCATCCATGGCTCCGCTCACTGCGGATTCCAGCCCTTCCGCTATCCTGCTCCAGGGCTGAAATGACGCCGCTCCGGGAACATCCCGTTCCCCTGCCATTGTCAAAAACCGATTTTGGACACGATTGCTCAAAAATGATTATTTAAACCATCGATGGCCTTCTTACATAACCTTCATTGTTAAGCTGCTGCATACCTCTCACCCAGATACGCCTTGATCACAGCAGGATCCCTTGCCACCACTTCGGGGGCTCCCTCTGCGATCTTTCGTCCTGAATCCAACACTATGACCCGTTGGCTGAGCCTCATCACAAGCTCCATTACGTGTTCTATGAGAATAATAGTTACTCCCATGTCCCCATGGACATGGCGAATAATCCCCATGATCTCGTCGACTTCTGTAGGATTCAGCCCTGCTGCCACCTCGTCCAACAGAAGGAGCTTAGGCTGAGATGCAAGGGCGGTTGCCATCGCCACCCTTTTCTGGGCTGCCACGGGAAGCTCGCTTACCAGGCTACCGGCCAGGGGTTCAAGCCTGAATTCCTTCAAGATTTCCGTGGCCCTGGACCTCGCCTTTGACCTGGACCTTATGCGCATGAAGGCCCCCACCATTACATTCTCTTCAACATTGAGATCTCCTGAGGCCACATAGACCTGGAAGGTCCTGGCAAGCCCTCGTCTTGCCACCTCAAATGCCCTTAGATTCGTTATATCCTCCCCGTCAAATATTATTCGTCCGCTCGTCACCGGGTGATATCCGCATATGCAGTTAAAAAGCGTGCTTTTCCCTGCACCGTTGGGGCCTATCAAACCAAGAAGCTCGCCCCTTTCGAGGGTAAAGGAGATATCGTCATTCGCGCACAGACCCCCGAAATACTTCGTGAGGTTATATACCTCGAGGAGACTCATTTTCTCCTGCCCCTTATCCTCTCGATTACGCCCCAAATGCCCCTGGGCTCAACAGCCGATATGACCATTATAATAAGGGCGTATATGATGAGGTCTATTCCCAGGAGCCCTGCCCTGGCACCAAGCCATTCCTTCAAATAGCTCTTGAGGGGAATAAGGACACCGGCTCCGATTATGGGCCCCCAAAGAGAACCCGCGCCTCCCAGCATGGCCATCAGTGCTATCAGGATCGAGATGTCCAGGCTCATGGTATCTTCTGGTTCAATGTTCTTGATATAGCAGGCGTGGAATGACCCCACCATGCTCACGAAGGCTGTTGCAATGGCATAGGTCTTTATCTTTGCCCAGTGTACATTGATACCAAGAGACCTGGCCACATCTTCATTGTCCTTTATGCAGCGCAGTTGATATCCGAGCCTGGAGTTGCGGAACCAGTTGATGTAGAAGATTCCCAAAAAGAAAAATCCAGCGATAACGTAGTAATAATAGACATCCTCCTTAAAAATGAGCCGAAGGAAATCTGGAGGGCTGTATTTTATGGGTGAAATTTCCAGACCTCTGGCAGCGCCAACGAAATCCCAGACCTCAAAAAGATCAAGTAATACCAGCGAGGTGGCAATGGTGGCGATGGCAAAATAGTGCCCCTTCAACCGGAACAAGGGATAGCCGATAATGAAGGACCATATAACCGCAAAACACATTCCTATTGGCATTGAGACCCAGAAAGGGATATCCCAGCGGATAAGCATTACAGCCGTAGTATATGCCCCGATTCCCACGTACTGGGCCTTGCCCAGGTCCACCTGTCCCCCATATCCACCAATGGTGTTCCAGCCCATCCCATAGAGGGAAAACATGAGAAACTGGATCATGGTTGCCATGGCAAAAGAGGAATGGGGAAAAACAGGAAAGACCAAAATAAACAGGGCCCCACAACCAGCAACTACCAGGTCTATACGAGGGAAATCAGAGAAATCCAGGGCGTTTCTTATTGCTTCCATCCAAACAGCCCACTCGGCCTTATGACCATGATAATAAAATAGGCCAGATAGACGAATGTGTATTTGAAGGATGTCATTGGAACATTCATCATCCAGTCCCAGTTAAGTGTATAAGTGAGGAAATCCCAAATCCCTGGAATTTCCATGATCATTCCCACCACAAGGCTCGCAAAAAAGGCTCCTGGCACACTGCCAAATCCCCCCAAGGCCACAATGGCAAATGCAATCATGGTAAAAAGAAGGCCCACGAAGGGATTCACAGACCAGAAGTTTACTATGAGGGCACCTGCAACCGTCACTGACCCACCGCCAATGCCCCAGGCAAGGGCGTTCATACGCTCTGTGGCAATGCCCATGTATCGTGCCCCCTGAGCATTAAGTGAGGTAGCAGTAAGTGCCATGCCCACCTTCGTCCTGTTCATCAACAGCCACACGGCAACAAATGCCACAACCGAAAGCCCTGCCGCCGCCAGTTTGGTGGCAGGTATTATTACTCCCATCCCCAGATCAAAGCTTTTTCCCACCAACAAACCGTGATGGAGGGCCCTGTCCTCGGAGCCAAAAATGAGAAGTGCAAGATTGCGCAGCAGGAGCATTAGACCAAATGTCCCCAGAAGTTGGGCCACCATGGGGCCTCTCAGGAGGAATTTCACGAAACCGTAGTAGCAAATTATGCCCAGCAGGAAGCCAACTGCAGCAGCGAGGGGAAGGGTGAGCAGGGGGTCCATTCCAGTGGCCTGTGCGGTAAGTAGCCCCGTGTACATTCCTATCATGAGAAATTCGCCATGGGCGAAGTTCACTATGTCCATGACGCCGAAGATAATGGTCAGCCCCAAGGCCACCAGGGCCAGCACCATGCCGATGAGGAGTCCTGCAACTATGGAACTAATGAGGATATCCATGGGTCACCACGGGCCTGCTAACATAAAACCACCCCTGCCTTAAAATAAACAGCCCAAGGCAGGGGTGGTGGGGACGTCATTAATATCCAGGGAATGGGAAGATCATGTCGGCCGATGACA
>JALVSJ010000366.1:3189-4117 GCA_027024445.1 Desulfobacterales bacterium | reverse complement strand
ATCCTTTCTTTAAGTTTTCAAGGCTTGGGACACTCAAGAGGCCACGAGCCTTTGACTAGAATTAAATTAAGGGCGGGGCTGATTATGCCCCGCCGCATGTCGCCACCTGAAGGCCTGTTAACAAGGCCAAAAATTTAGAATTTGTCTTTATGCCTATCTCAACAGGAATTGTCAAGGAAAATATGCATCAGGGAGGTTTTGTCAAGGGGTGAGAGTTAAAGTTCAAGCCTGAGCCCCAATTCCTTTAGCTGGGCCTCGCTTACCTCCGAGGGGGCGTCGGTAAGGGGACACGTGGCACTGGTGGTCTTCGGAAATGCTATTACCTCACGTATACTGCTCACCCCAGCCATAATCGCGACCAATCGGTCAAATCCGATGGCCATGCCACCGTGGGGTGGAGCACCGTAACGCAACGCTTCCAGGAAAAATCCGAATTTTCTCTCTGCCTCTTCCGGGGTAATACCAAGGACAGAAAACATCTTCTCCTGCAAGTCCAGCAGGTGAATACGAATGCTCCCTCCACCTATCTCCGCTCCATTGAGTACCAGATCATAGGCCCTGGCTCTCACCTTGTGGGGCGAGGTCTCCAGGAGGGGAATATCTTGTTCCATCGGGGAGGTAAAGGGATGGTGCACGGCTTCGAACCTATCTTCCTCTTCATTATATTCCAGGAGAGGAAACTCTGTTATCCAGAGAAAAGAGAACGTGCTGTTATCAATGAGATTAAGTCTATCGGCGAGTGTTAGCCTTATTTGTCCCAACACAGTGCTAGCTGTATGAGGATCGTCCGCTAAAAGTAAAATGAGATCTCCGTTTTCACATTGAAGGGTGTCATTCAATTCTTGCTTGAGTGAATCGGAAAAGAATTTTTCCAGAGACGATCTCCACCTGCCCTGTTCAATCTTTATGGATAGCAGGCCCTTGGCAC
>JALVSJ010000366.1:0-3179 GCA_027024445.1 Desulfobacterales bacterium | reverse complement strand
TCCCCCTGCTTTAACAACGGACTTAAACACGTTGAATTCAGATTTTGCGCAGATTTCAGAAATATCCCTGATTTCTAACCCAAACCTTGTGTCAGGTCTATCAGTGCCGAATCTATCCATGGCCTCTTTATAGGTAAGCCGTGGAAAGGGCGTTTCCAATTCCAGGCCCAATACTTCAGAGAAGATGTGAGCCATCATATCTTCGTGGACCTTAATCACATCCTCTTCCGTAACAAAGGACATCTCTAGATCCACCTGTGTGAATTCAGGCTGCCTGTCGGCCCTGAGGTCCTCGTCCCTGAAGCATTTGACTATTTGATAGTATTTTTCAAAACCCCCTATCATGAGGAGCTGTTTAAAGAGCTGAGGGGATTGGGGCAGGGCATAAAACTTTCCTTTATTTACCCTGCTTGGCACGAGATAGTCCCGTGCACCTTCCGGTGTGCTCTTGGTGAGAAATGGGGTTTCCACTTCAATGAATCCACGACTATTGAGAAAGCTCCGGACTGACGCAGCAATCTTGTGCCTTTTTTCGAACAGCCCATATACCTCAGGGCGCCTCAACTCCAGGTATCTGTATTTAAGCCTCAAGTTCTCAGATGCATCCACAGCTCCGTCAACTTGAAAAGGGGGAGGCTCTGTTCTGTTCAAAATCTTGATCTCGCGGGCCTTAAGCTCTACAGCCCCTGTGGGAAGATCAGGGTTCTCCTGGCCCTCTAGGCGCGGGGTAACTTCTCCTTTTACGGCAACCACCCATTCGTTCCGAAGCACTCTGGCCTTCTTGTGGCATTCAGGTGCAATTTGAGGGTCAAATACCACTTGGGTGATCCCTGTGCGGTCCCGCAAATCCACAAAAATCAGGTTGCCAAGGTCTCTTCTGGTATTAACCCAACCCATGAGGACCGCTTCCTGTCCTATATGCCCGGCCCTGAGGGCTCCGCATTCGTGGGATCTCTTCCATTTTCCCAAAAGGTCAACATCAATTTGTGTCACTACGCCTTTCCCCTTCTGCCATTGATGTAATGTGTGCTATTATTTCCGCTAATGGGATCTCGGTCTGCTCTTTTGTTTCCATGTCGCGGATTATTGCGCTTCCTGTATCAATCTCTCTTTCTCCTACGATGAGAACTTTCTTGCACCCTAGCCTATCAGCCCTTTTCATCTGGGCCTTCAAACTCTTTGATGCGTATTCTTGCTCTATCCACAGCCCTTTTTCCCGTAACTCCTGAACCCATCTGAAGGCTATCATCTCAGCCTTCTTGCCAAGGGCTGCAACGAAAAGATCAGGCCTGGCCGGTTCCTGTTTCCCATGCCCTAAAACCAGGGCCATGACCCGTTCCATGCCGATGGCGAATCCAATACCCGGCACGTCAGGTCCTCCCAGTTGGCGGACAAGGCCATCATAGCGTCCCCCGCCAACAACAGCATTCTGCGCCCCAAGGTGCTCTGTCTGTATTTCAAAGGTTGTGCGGGTATAATAGTCGAGTCCCCTTACAAGTCTGGGGTCCAGAACTATTTCCATGCCTACATCAACAATGTATTCCTTTAGCTCAGAGAAGTGATCCTCGCAGTCTTTGCACAGAAAGTCCACTATCACGGGAGCATCCTGAACGATTGCCTTGCAGCCCTCCACCTTGCAGTCAAATACCCGCAAGGGATTTGTCTCTGATCTCCGCTGGCAATCGGAGCATAGAGACTCGGCCTTATCTGCCAGGTATGCCTTCAGTTCTTTGCGGAACTCCGGCCTGCATGCAGGGCATCCTATGGAGTTTAGATGCAGAGTAAGATTGCGGAGTCCAAACTTGTCCAGGAGTGATACTGCAAGATAAACTATCTCTGCATCACTCTTGGGCCCTTCATCGCCGAACAGCTCGGCATTTATCTGATGAAACTGGCGGAATCGCCCCTTCTGAGGCCTTTCATGACGGAACATGGGGCCAATGCAGAATAGCTTTTGCACCCCACCTTGCTGGTAAAGCCTGTTCTGTATAAGGGCCCTTGCCACTGAGGCAGTGGCCTCTGGCCTTAGTGTAAGCCCCCGGCCCTTGCTATCCGTAAGGGTGTACATTTCCTTTGACACTATGTCAGTGTCCGATCCAATGCTCCGCGCAAAGAGTTCTGTATATTCAAGTATGGGAGTCCTGATCTCTCCAAAGCCAAAGGTGCGAAAAACGTCTCTGGCCTTTTGTTCAATCTCTTGCCAGTAAGATGCCTCCTCTGGCAGGATATCTCTGAACCCTTTTATAGTTGTAAACTCCAATCACCGCTCCTTTCGTTCTGGTCTGTGCTTTGTACCTTGAGGGCAAAAATAGGCGCCACAGTAAGACATTAGGGCCATATAGGGGCTCTCATCTAGTTTCCATCCAGAAATGGCCTTTTTCCGCAATCTCTGCGTCAATCTGCGGGATTCCTTGTGCGACGTACTACTAGAGTACGCCTCCGCGCAATCCCTTGGTTTCCTTGATCTTGCGCAAAAATTCTCATTCCTGGATTGGAAACCTCTTAGTGCCCAAAGTTCATTTATGGATGGGCACTATCTACCAGAGGCCCAGAGGGTGGGTCAATGGGAAACTGAAAGAATCCGGTTCACTCGACCTCTATTTTCGTTACCTTTTTTGAGCTGCCCTTAGAGGGCCCCTTTTCCAATTCCTCGATCCGTTCGTCGATAAGTGAACGTATGGCCTTGAGGAACTCTATCCGGGAGCGACTCATATGTTCCCTGAATTTTGATTTTTTCCCGAGCCCTTTTTTCTCCAGATCCCTGAAGAATCTTCCTACCGGACAAAGATAAATTTCCTCAGTGGTCTTTTGTTTTGCCATTTACCCCTCCTTTAAAATGGATCCTCAGGTATTCGCCATCCAGCCTGGCTGTCACCGAGTCTGATGCAGCCACCTGCCTTGGCAGCAACACATGTTTCTTGAATCCGGCAAGCCTTATTATCAACTCATCCCCTGTCTTGTTTAGCTGAACCCTTTCCTTACTTGCAAAGGGCATCTTCAAACTCAAGATATAGTCGCCGTCCTCTTTGGTGAACTGAAAAGGTGTTCCAGTATAAAAACGATCAAGTGCATTCCTTTTGCCGTAAACCTTTTTTGCCAATTTGAGCAGGCTCCTGGTCCCAACCACCTCGGTATTGAATAAGGAAAGGGGTAAGACAGGTACGGGGTCAAAGTAGGAC
>JALVSJ010000365.1 GCA_027024445.1 Desulfobacterales bacterium | reverse complement strand
TTTCCATAAGGTCTTCTTGCCCTTTTCAATTGCACGATCTATCTCCACCTGGAGTTGTTTGATACCAAGGGTATCAGTCTTGTCAATAAGCAACTGACAAGAATAGACCAAACGTCCACTCAAGTCTTCATCGGGTTCAATGATGTGCGGAAAGTTGATAATCATTTCAGGTGTTACCATAATTCTGTTCTCCTTTATTGTTTTGACATAACCTTAACATTTGTTAAAAAGCTTGTCAAGAATCCTTTTTAACTTTTTTCAGAGCAATCTTGGTTGGCTGATAAATAAGGTCTGAGGGAAGGGATTTCACCAAACGCTCAGCCTGGGTAGGGGAGATGAGCGTCCTCTTCCATACCCGATCCTCAGATAGATGTGAAAGGAGCCACTTAGAGGCTGTGGTTTCATCAGTCCACTTACGGGGGAGTCGGCGAGTTGTGGTTGTGTAGTGCTCGGACTTCCACTCCCCAGATATTAGCTTGGTGAGGTAGAAGTTGTGAAGCTCCTTAAAGAACTCATTAAAAAAAGACCGATGGTCAAGATAGGTTTCTATCTCTTCCTGTGTCCAGTTATCGAAAGAAATAACAGGTTGACGAAACTGAGCGAACACCTTCTTTGCGAGTTTATCTGCGGTCTTCTTATAGGACGGGCACTCCATTTTGCCCTTGCAAAAACGACACGTGGAAGGGGATGGATTGATCGGCCATTCGGATGGATCGGTGGACTGGATGCGCCGAAAGAAAGGGTCAAGCACTCGTTGTTTGTATTGGAGCAAGTCAGTAAGGGTGATGCGCTGGCTCGGACAGTGGTCGAATGCAGGCTGCACTATCTGTAAAGTGAGAGAGCGGACATGGGGGATATGAGGGAGAACAGCTAAAGCGTAGGCAAAAAGTTGTTCGTTGATGTTCACCTTTATCCCTATTCCGAACTTCCAGTCGATAACATAAGCGTGATCTGGAAGAATATGAACGTAATCCACCGTACCATAACAAAGGTCGTTAAGGTGTACTGGATATTCCACTAAGGAAGATGCTGGACGGGGGAGAGAATTAAGATACTGAATGCAGTATTGAACGGCCTCTTTATCTTCATTGGGTAAAGTAGAAGGAAGAGGAGTGCGACTCAAGATGTAATCCGCCAAAAGCTTGTGCAAGTCTATCCCTCGTTGAGCATAAGTAGAGGAAGGACGGTCGGACTCTTTATGCTCAAAGTTGGCCGAGAATGGACAAGCGAGCAAGCGGGGCAACTTAGATGGGGAAAAAGGCGCATGATGCGCAGCCATCACTAAGGCCTCCATTCTGTATCAGGCACTATTTCTGTGGACTCTTCCTGCATCTGCAGGAGCTTCTTGCGATACTCTTTAAGGTCACCAAAATAATAATCCCAAAGGATATGCTTTATAAAGATTGTCATCGGTATCTTCATCCTGGTACAATCCCTGGCTATCGCCTTCTTAAGCTTGCGGGGAACCTCAGTCAGCACAATGCGGGGGGACGAATAGCGCTCACCCTTGGGCCTGCCGATACGGTCTTCATACTTAAGTTGCATGTTAAAATCCTCCTTGATTGATTTAATTTGTTTGTTATTGTAATGAATATGAATAAATTGTCAAGGAGGAAATGAAAGATGACTGAATTTCTTGCCATTAAAGAACAATCAAAGGTGGACACCGGGGGAGAGATACGTATTCCCCCCTAAATAACGTCTTTTACGTACTGAGCAGCTCATGGGGTGAGAAAATTTGGCTCAACTCAGGAGAACTCATTAAGGTATGGGAGATTAAAAGAGGCGACATCAGGGAGCGTTTACGTCCGGCGGTCACAACTCCGGAGCCACGGGTACTCTTGAATGCCGTTCCAGTGAAGTATTTTGAAATCATTATATAAATTATGTTACGAAAATGTTACATTCAGAGCAACGGATTGAAAGGGAAAGAGTGATAGGCTAAAATGAAAAAGCCCTGCATCTGCAGGGCCTTTTCATCACAAATAAAAATTCTCAAAAGGAGGCTATCCTATGTCTAACACTTTAACACACTTACAAAAATTAGCAAGCCTTAATCTTTACATTCTTCCTGTAAATCCTGAGACCAAGAGACCTAAATGCACACGTGGTGTGAAGGATGCCACTACAGACTGGAAAAAGTTTGGCGATGTGTGGATCGATTCAAGTATTGGCATTGCCTGCGGGGAGAGCGGGCTAGTGGTCATTGATGTGGACATCAGACCAGATAAAGGCATTGATGGCAGGAAGGAGATAGAGAAGCTGATACCTAAAGGAGAACAGATAGATACGTTGAGGCTTCCCACCAAGAACGGAGGCGAACACCTCTTCTTTAAACTCCCGCAAGTATTGGCTGACCTTTCGAGCGGTAAGTTGGCAGAAGGTGTCGATATCAAGGCTAACGGTGGATATGTAGTGCTTTGGTATCCTGAGCTATTTGACTATGACAGGATAAAGGAGTGTCCACCGTGGCTGGTTGAGCTACTGATAGAGAAAAAGGGAAAAAGGGCGAAAGAAGATAGGGTTGAAGTAGAAACGATTAGGCCTGGTGACATCTTTAATCGGGAAATTGGAGTGGATGATGTGCTGGCCATGCTGCTTGAGGCTGGCTGGGAGTTGGCCCAGGATACGGATGAACGATATCGTCTGCGCAGACCAGGGAAAGATAAAGGCTGGTCAGCCACACTGCATAAAGAGACAAAGTCCTTCTACTGTTTCACAACTAATGGGAAGCCGTTTGAAGGAGGTGTCAGCTATAGTCCGTTCGGAGTGCTAACACAGCTTAAATACGATGGGGATTATGCGAAGACAGCCCAGGCGCTCTATAGAAGGTATGTAAAGGAAGGGAAGATCAAAGAGCCAAAGGAAGCGAAGAAGGCATTCCTCTATGGAGTGGTGGCCAGCACTTGTAACTTTTACGTTGACCTGTTCACAGGGAATAAATTTGTCCACTGCAAACTTTATGATGAATGGGCGCCCCTTAAACATCACACGAAGATAGCCCGCCTATTGGTAGCACACCTGATGCTAGATAGAAAAAAGAGCGGAGCTACAAGTATAAAGATGATGGAGGATATGATTGACATTGTTGCGGATAGACTGAGAAAAGAAGGAAAGTGGCTGGAAGGATATAAACTGAATGACAAGACCTACCGTATTGGAGATCATATCATCTGTGGGCATAGAGAGTGGACGAAAGATGAAGGAATAGGAAGGCTGGTACCTGTAAAGACCGATGACTTTGCAGTGTGGAGTATGGATAAGGAAGAGAAGGTAAAGGCGTGGACTGGCGATGTTGAGCGCCTGGTGGACATGATGTGTGTACTTAGTGGCTGGAATAAGAAGGTTGAGGATGACCTGGAAAAAGTATGGACTCTTATAGGTAGTCTCCTCCAGCATAAGCTAGGCCACCAAGATGGGCTTAGGAATATGTCTATGGTCCTATCCCTGACCGGTACAAGCGGTTCAGGAAAGTCAGAAATGGCCAAGCTTGTGTGCAAAATATTGAACGCACCACTAAGGACAATGAGCACAACTAACAACAGGTGGGACAGATGGGAGCTAACACAGGCTCTTTTGGACGGTGCTATCATAGTGCAAGATAATATTGGTGGCATACCTAAAATCATAAGTGACCAAGTATGTAGCCTCTCAACAGGACTTGGACAGTCAGTGCGCCGTATGTTCTCCCAGGAGGTGGTTGAGGCCAAGGGCTATCTTTCCTTCATTTTCACATCAATCGACAGACTAGGAGGGCTCAGAGAGGACTTGCAATCAAGGTTATGGACTATAGAAATAGAGCAGTCTTGGTTACGACCCGAATCCCAGAAACGATTGAGAAAATGGCTGAAAGAAACAGGATGCAGGACATGGCAAGACCTGGCAGACTATTGGATGCCTATCATCAGGCAAGACCTTGACTGCCTGGCGGGCTATATACTCCACAAAACCGATGAATGGCCATGGCTCTACGATAGGAAAGGGCTGAAGATGTTCGTCCGCTTGGTCCTAGAATATGGTGGAGATATCCTGGCTATCCCTGAAGAAAGAGCAGTGGATTGGCAAAGGGAATGGCATGTAAAGAAAATAGACCTGCCAGAACTGCTGGATAGAAATGATTGGGC
>JALVSJ010000364.1 GCA_027024445.1 Desulfobacterales bacterium | reverse complement strand
ATTGGCTTTGTTGTTTCGTGGAGGATTCTATATTCTGCAATCATCCGGAAAAAGATCCTTACTGAGAAGGCGGTTATGCTGGGTGATGGGCAACTGGCTGCAGATATCCTGAGGGAAGTTAATCACAAGCCAGATCTTACCTATGACATCAAGGCGCTGGTTACTAACGGTAACCGTAGGTGTGTGGAGCAGCTCTGTGAGTCATCCAAGATCATAGATGGATTTGATCATATCTGTGATCTTGCAGAAGAAGAAAAAGTGGATAGTATAATAGTGGCTCTTGACGAAAAGAGAGGGGTTTTCCCATACAGGCAACTCCTCAATTGTAAGGTCAGGGGAATAAACATAATTGATGGGGAAAGTTTCTACGAGAGGATATCTGGTAAGCTTCTCGTTGAGCGAATAAACCCGAGCTGGTTGATATTTTCGGAAGGTTTTCAGAAATCAAGACTGGTCAAGATCAGTAAGCGATTGGTGGACTTCATTGCAGCCACTATCCTTCTGATTATTTTCTCGCCCGTGGCACTCCTAACGGCCATCGCAATCAAACTTGACAGTCCAGGGCCTATTCTTTTTTCGCAGGAGAGAGTAGGGGAAAACGGGAAGGTCTTTAGAATCTTTAAATTCCGTTCAATGAGGGCTGATGCTGAGAAACAGACAGGTCCTGTTTGGGCAACAGAAGACGACCCGAGAATAACCAGGGTTGGCCGGATAATACGAAAGCTGAGGATTGATGAGATCCCCCAACTACTAAACGTTTTCAAAGGTGATATGAGCTTTGTGGGACCGCGCCCTGAACGTCCATATTTTGTGGAGCAGCTCAGGAAAAAGATCAGGTACTATGATGAGCGCTTCACGGTGAAGCCTGGTATTACAGGATGGGCACAAATAAAGTACCCCTATGGGGCGTCTGAGAAGGATGCCTTGGAAAAGCTGAAATATGATCTTTATTACATTAAGAATATGTCCATACTGATGGACCTGATTGTCATTTTCCATACAGCAAAGATAGTATT
The DNA here is from genome assembly GCA_027024445.1 of Desulfobacterales bacterium. Taxonomy (GTDB): domain Bacteria; phylum Desulfobacterota; class DSM-4660; order Desulfatiglandales; family Desulfatiglandaceae; genus B111-G9. Next base: position 3,116 of record JALVSJ010000364.1, on the reverse strand, counting down.
GCTGGGCCGTGGAGCAAGATGAGGAACCAGGAATCAGGGGCCAGAAGTCAGAATTTTGTTATCAGTTCCTCGCTGTTCGCTGCCCAGCTTATGTATCATTTGCTACTGACGAATAAAAAATAACTAATAACGGCTTTCAGTTGCCCAGCGGCCTAGCTGCCCAGCTGCCTAGCTTTCTCGCTTCCCAGCTTGCCCAGCGGCCTGGCTGCCAAGCTGTCTAGCCTCCTAGCTTCTTATGTGTGGCATTATAGGCATAGTTGACTTCAATCATAATGGGTCGGATGAACATCTGCTCCGTCAGATGCTGGGCATTATCCGCTATCGTGGCCCTGATGCCTTTGGAATCTATCAAGACAATATAGCAGCCTTGGGCTCAACCAGGCTCAGTATCATTGACCTAAACACCGGAGATCAGCCTATTCACAATGAGGACAAATCCGTATGGGTAGTGCTGAACGGCGAGATATTCAATTATCCTGAACTCAGACAGGACCTTCAATCTAGAGGGCACTCTTTTTATACTAGATCTGACACCGAGGTCCTGGTTCATCTCTATGAAGAATACGGCACGAATCTTTTTAATCACCTCAATGGCCAGTTTGCCCTCGCCATCTGGGATACCAGAGAAAAGAAGCTCATCTTAGGCCGCGACAGAGTGGGGATCCGCCCTTTATTCTACCATCTCCGTGGCAACAGACTTGTTTTTGGCTCTGAGATCAAGACAATCTTATTGGATACCGCCGTTCCCAGGTCCCTGGATTTCCAGACCCTTTCAGACATTTTTACCTGCTGGTCCCCTCTGGGAGATGAAACAATTTTTGAGGGTATCCACCAGATTCCTCCTGGCCACTTTGCTGTTTTTTCTGGGAGCGGTTTCAGAGTCAATTCCTATTGGTCGCTTGATTTTGGGGAGGCTGAACCATCTGACGCCAAGCCACTTTCCTATTGGGTTGAGCGCCTCACCGAGCTTTTGCTTGATGCCAGCAAGATCAGACTAAGGGCAGATGTCCCTGTTGGGGCGTATCTAAGTGGCGGGCTGGATAGCACTTTTATCAGCACCCTGGTTAAACGCAATTTTAATAACAGGCTTTGTACCTTTTCGGTCAGCTTCTCAGATGAGAGATTTGACGAGACGCCTTTTCAGCAAAAGGCTGCAAGCTCAATAGGCACTTCTCACCAGACCGTTCAATGCACTGAGCCAGACATTGGAAGCCTGTTTGACCGTATCATATGGCATACAGAAGTCCCACTTTTGCGCACTGCCCCAGCTCCTCTTTTTCTCCTGTCCAAACTTGTGAGAGATAGTAATTTTAAGGTTGTGCTCACAGGCGAGGGAGCAGATGAGCTTTTTGCAGGCTACAATATCTTTAGGGAAGATATGGTGCGCAGGTTCTGGGCCAGACTTCCTGATTCCTCTCTCAGGCCCAGACTCCTTGAGCGCCTTTACCCATATGTGTTTTCCGCGGGAAATGGTAAAGCGAAGAAGTTTTTGACAGGTTTCTTCAAAAAGGATCTTACCAGGACTGAATCTCCTGCTTATTCCCACCTCCTCAGGTGGGACAACACCTCCCAGCTCAAGTCATTTTTCAGTCAGGATGTTCAAGAGGATATGGGAAACCTCGAGGACTTTGTTGATCGGTTTTGTTCTCTTCTGCCAGACGGTTTTATGTCCTGGCATCCACTGGCGCGCGCTCAATACACCGAGATTACCATCTTTTTGTCCAATTATTTGCTTTCGTCCCAGGGCGATCGTATGGCCATGGGAAACTCCGTAGAGGGTCGGTTCCCTTACCTTGACCACAGGGTGATCGAGTTTGCAGCGAGCATCCCAATCAGGTATAGAATAAATGGATTGACCGAAAAGTTCCTTTTGAAAAAGGCTGCAAGCTCGCTTATTCCCCGAGATCTCGTCCAGAGGCCAAAACAGCCTTACAGGGCGCCCATAAGTAAATGCTTTATTGGTCCCTCAGCTCCGGAATTTGCCCGCGAGCTACTTTCTGAGCCCTCCATCAAAGACAAAGGCTATTTTGATCCTGCAAGGGTTTCCAGACTAATGAATAAATGTTCCAGGCAGGAGGGGAGGCTGCTCAGTGAAAGGGAAAACATGGCCCTTGTTGGCATCCTTTCAACCCAACTGCTGGATGAACTTTTCATAAAAAATTTTCCACCTTACCCCATAGAAGAGCCGAAGAATGTAAAACTATTTGGCACGGCAGCTAGCTGCCCAGCCGCTCCGCTGCCCAGCTTCCCCGGAGGTTACCCCCAATGCCCAATAAATCACCAAGCAATTTGAAACTCTGCTCTCTCTGCATCCTCCCAGAGACCTTTCCCGGCATCAAATTTGATGATCAGGGCGTTTGCAACTACTGCCGCAGGGAACAGAGAGCTTTGGAGAAAAGTGGTGAGAAGAAGGCCCAATATCGGCAACGTCTTGATGACCTCATAAACAGCACGAAAGGCAACGCTCCTTCATATGACGCGGTCATGGCATACAGCGGGGGAAAGGACTCCAGCTATACCCTAAAGCTGCTCAAGGAGCGCTATGGCTTAAGGGTGCTGGCCATTACATTTGACAATCATTTTGTCTCTCCCATGGCATGGGAAAACATCAGGACAATAACTAACTCCTTGGGAGTTGACCACATCAGTTTCCGGCCCCCCTGGCCTGTTGTGAAAAATATGTTCTGTCTTGGTGCCCAAGAGGATATCTTTCCAGCCCCAACGCTGCTGAGGGCCAGCACCATTTGCACTTCCTGTATCGGCATGGTCAAGACAATTGTGCTCAAGGCAGCCCTTGAGATGAAGATCCCATTGGTGGCATTTGGCTGGTCGCCTGGCCAGGCCCCAATCCAGTCTGCCATAATGAAAACCAATCCCAGGCTGATAAAGCAAAATCAGATGGTCCTGATAAATGCCTTTCCGGAGGACATGAGGAGGGATCTTGCGGCTTATTTTATCCCTGAGTCCTATTACCGAGAATACGCAGATCTTTTTCCATATAATATCCATCCGCTTGCTTTTTTTGATTATGACGAAGAGGCCATAAAATCTGAAATGGAGCAGATCGGGTGGAAACCACCTGACGACACTGACACCAATTCCACAAATTGTTTACT
>JALVSJ010000363.1 GCA_027024445.1 Desulfobacterales bacterium | reverse complement strand
CTCCCATTCCCTGTCCAATGTTCTTAGTAAAGATGAGAGGTCCTTCTCGCCTACACCCTCTTCCCTAGCCTTGCGGTAAATAGCACTTACTGCCTCTGCATATGCTACCGAAGAGGTAGCCAGTAATGCTGCCTCTCTGCATCTCTTAACTATCTCCATACTTCCTGGCTCTTCGAAATATCTCTTTACGAGGGCACTTGTGTCCAAGTAGAGAATCATCTTCGGTCCTCAATAACGATCCCTGACACAGGTCTTCCTTTGACAGCCAGTCGGTCCGGGCCTTTTCTGTTCAATTCCCTGGTAGGCATAATTCCAAGTCCGTCTGCAACCATTGATTGCAACCCGTGCAATAAAGAAACCTTTTCGGGTTTTTCAGCTATAATTCTCGCGATTACTTTCCCTCTCTCCGTAACCAAGACCTCTTCCCCTTGTTTTACACGGGCTAAATAACGACTCAGGTTATTCTTGAGTTCTTTAATTCCGGCGGATTGCATCTGTAACTTACCTCCTAAGTAGCTACACAGTAATTAAAGTCGCCCTTATGTCCGGACTTGTCAAGAGCTAATGAAACCTGCAGCGCAGAAGCTTACCGCAGACTGGGTAGAGGACTCGAACCACATATCGTAGTGGAGAACCTTGCCCTTGGCAGGTGGTAACACCTCAAGGAGGCAGGCAAGCACTGTAAATCCACACACATTGTATCTATCCTGCACCCTGACGGCTTCATCCCAGAAGGCCTTTTTATCAAGTCGTACCACTGCGTCGAGCAAGTTTTTGTCGTGCTCCTGTGCCTGGTCTTTAAGATAGGCAGCAGGTGCCTCATGGCCGAACTTTGGGCCTATGTGAGACAGATCGATCCCTGCCACGATCAATGTAGGCGTGGCATCATCCATCACTAGACCATGGAGCTGCTTCAGGAATGGATCTGCCTTTTCCAGGAAAATATCACGATTACATGACGAAGGTTGGTTCCACAGGGAGCCGCAAAGGATAGGCACAATACTGAAGTCTTTGTTTCCTGAGAGGTATTTCAAAAACAGAACCTGGAATTCCAGCGAATGCTCGGCGCGGTGCGGAAAATCATCCGGGGCCATCGCATCCGTCGCCAACTCCTGCAGCTTTCCAACTGCTTCTTTGTCCGTTGTTACCAGCCCCAAAGGTGTCTGGAAATCTTTGGTAGTCAGGCAAAAAAGCCCCTCTCTCATCTGATGTCCTACCCCAAGCAGGATCACCCTTTGGGCCGTAAAGTGACCCAGCCACTTGTATGCACTTGCATATCCATGTTTTCCTACGGAAAGATCAATATGTGGCGCCACGACTGCAACTGTGTCGGCACCGGGAGATTCTCTCTGCACGTCCGACAGGGAAATGATTTCCTCAATCTTCCGCTCTAGTTCAGCCTGTTCCGAGGGATAGGAACTGCCGCAATGACTGCATGGCCGAACAGGATCAGACGCAAACTCGGCAACGATCTCTTGCCTTGCTTCTAGAAACCTTTCCGATTCCAGCAGATAGTATTGGTCCAGGTGGGAGAGGATTGATTGGATTTCTTCCTGCCCCACTAAGAGCCCCCCTTTTTTCCTCATCATGAACATCTGGACATCTCTAAAAGTGTGGGAGCCATCCAGCATAGTGACCAATTCGAAAAGATCTGGAGGGAGAGCTGTGCCTTCCTTTACAAGACCCAGGTGGTCCCGTACCAGAATCACCCTCTGTGAGCCTTGTTGAATAGGAATAAACTCTAAATCATTTCGAATTCTAGGCACTCTTTCTTCCATCTAAAGCGCCCGGTAAATGTGATGGCTAGAATCTATAGGTTATTATTCCATGAGTAGTGTCATAAGGGGAGACACTAACCTGTACGCGGTCGCCTACAAGTACTTTAATTCGATGTTTTTTCATCCTGCCTGAAAGTACTCCTCTTATGGTGAGGTCATTCTCGCATTGAATTTCCATCATGCCCCCACCCATGGCCTTGATTACCACACCTTCCAATTGAATCAGGTCATCTCTACTCACTCAGCGTTTCTCCTTTCTGTGTTAATGAATTTCTTTAGAGGTTAATTTACCATCGCTTGCTACGAAACAATCAGCAAATTGACTCGAACCTGATATTAGTCCCACGCCAAGAAGCCGGGAGTCAGGAGCCAGAAGTCAGGAGAAAAGTAAAGTGCGGATGAGGATATTTATTATTTTATTCTCACTCCTGTCTCCCTTATTCTAACTTCCTAATACCCTGCTGCTTACGGCGGGGTATTCAGTTTTTCAGTATGCCATTAAACATCGGCAATGTCACGATAATACCAATTTTTGATGACGCCCTTTTTTGACTATTGTATAAAAGATTCAATAAATTATTTATCCCAGTGGGGTGCATTATGAAATCGCGTCGGGTTCGAGCCCTTACCTTTGAAAACCACCGTGTCAGGTCAACATTCGAAAATCTTATAGAAGAAGTACCCATGGAGATCATCATTAATAACTCTCAGCGAATCCTCATCATGCATACCCCCACCTTGAGCAAGGAACTGGTCTATGGCTTCCTTTATACCGACGGTTATGTCTCTTTGCCCGCTGAGATCAAAGAATTTTCCATCAGAAAAATCTTTCTACCCGATGGCGCTCTCACGGTTGAAGCCTTCGTGACACTGGAACGACCTGGCGCAGGAGAATCCAGCGCAAGGCCCGAGAGGATTTCGTATTCCAGTTGCGGAATCTGCGGGAGAGAAGGGCTGGAACAAATGCGGCGGAAAGCCAAGCGGATAAAGAGTACCCAACGATTTTCCATTCAAGTGATGAAGAAAATCTCGGAAATAATGAAGGACTTTCAGCCACTGTATGCAGAGACAAGAGCAGCGCATGCCGCACTTGTCTTTGATGCCAGTGGCAATTTCGTACTAGGAGCCGAGGATGTGGGCAGGCACAATGCAATTGATAAAGTTATTGGCAAATGTTTGCTCGAACATATCTCTACTGACGACAAGGCCGTTGTGTCCAGCGGAAGGGCCAGTCTGGAGATGATACTGAAGGCTGTGCGAGGCGGGTTTCCTCTTTTTGCTGCCATGAGCAGACCCACATTCCGCGCCGTTGAAGCCGCAAAATTCTACAATCTCACTCTTATAGACCTTGCCAGAGATTCTAACAGGATTTACAGCCATGCCAGAAGACTCAGGGAATACCAAGGCTAGGCCTGCTCCACCGTATGGCAATATCGCGGGCGTGATACTCGCAGGGGGGAAAAGCTCACGATATGGGAGAAACAAGGCCTTCGAAAAACTGGGGGGCAAAACGCTTATAAACCATGTAGTTGATACGATGACCTCCCTGTTCCAGCACACCATCCTTATGACAAATACACCTTCGGAATACGAACATTTGGGACTGGATATGTACGAGGATCTTATCAAAGGACTGGGGCCTATCGGAGGCATCTATACTGCTCTAAAAAAAATAGACCAAGAGGCTGCTTTCTTGGTCGCCTGCGATATGCCTTTTTTGAACCGATCCCTTATAACTTACATGGTCTCTGTGTGGGAAAATAATGATGTGGTTGTCCCCAGAATGGGATGGAAGCTTGAGGCATTACACGCTATATACAGAAAAAGCTGCGTTTCCCGAATAGAGAAAAACATAGGCAACGGGATATACCAGGTCATACAAATATTTGACCACCTCACCGTGAGGTACGTGGATGAGGAGGAAATAAGGCAATTTGACCCTCAGCTACGCTCATTTCTTAATATCAATCGTCCCCAAGACCTGAGGAGGTTAGAAAATCTATGGCAGAACTCATAATTGCAACTGCTTTGGCCATCCTGATTTCCGCGGCCTGCTCCCTCATGGAAGCTGTCCTCTATTCAGTACCCCTGAGACATATAGAAACTGCTACTCAAGCGGGAAAGCCGGGAGCGGAGACTTTCAAGGATTTGAGAAAAAACATTGAAAAGCCCATTGCTGCCATTCTATCCCTTAACACGATTGCCAATACCGCTGGAGCCGCAGTGGCAGGGGCGGCTGCCACAGCTGTCTTCGGCCACGAGTGGCTGGGCTATTTCTCAGCGCTTTTCACCCTGGCAATCCTTCTGTTCTCGGAAATAATACCAAAGACGGCTGGCGTGGTTTACGGCCCTTTACTGATTTCCGCTGTCGCCTATACCTTAAAAGGTCTGGTCCAACTGATGGCCCCTGCCATATGGCTCACCAATGTCGTTACCCGCATGGTAGCTCGAGGAAAGACTGAAGAAGCCATTACTGGAGAAGAATTGAGGATAATGGCCAGACTCAGCCTGCGCTCCGGCCAGATTAACCCTTATCAGGAAAAAGTGATAGAGAACATACTTACCCTGCAGAACAAAACTGTTAAAGATGTTATGACCCCCAGGACTGTGATCTTTTCCCTAAGTGAACACCTCACGGTAAAAGAGGCGAGCATGGTTCCTCCCAAGTGGGAGCACAGCCGGTTTCCGGTGTACGACAGGGATCCCGAGGACATTGTGGGTGTAGTTCTCACAAGGGATCTTTTCGTTGCCCTGTCCCAGGGAAAAGAAGACATGAAATTGACAGAATTGATGCGCCCTGTTCATTTTGTAGTGGAAACTGCCAGATTGAACGATGTTTTTATTCAATTCCTGGAGCGCCGAGAACACCTGTTTGTGGTACTGGACGAATATGGCGGGATTGCGGGCCTGATAACCCTGGAAGATGTTTTAGAGGAAATTCTGGGACGGGAGATCGTAGACGAATTTGACCAGGTAGAAGACAAACGAGAGCTTGCACGCAGGCAGCGCAAAATGCTAATAGGAGAGTGACATTAGATGCCGCAACAAATAACCCTTTGCTCCCCAGACGCTGAGAAGAGCTGTTTTGCCTGCTGCCCGCCTATCCGGCCCAGTAACTACGAGCATGTTCAATATCGCAATATTATAAAAAGAATTTTGAGAGAAAACACTCGTGCTTTCCGCCTGGCTCCTTGCCACATGAAACCCATAACGGGCTTTAGCTGCTGGGCCCTTGGGTACATGGATGATGGCTTCAAGATCATAGGATGCCTCCTGCACCCGGCAAGACATGGAGGGCGAGACCTCCGCCACATGACCGGTTACGGGGAAAAATGCCGCAGGGAAAGCTGCCCTGAATCCAGGACCTTCACTGAGCTTAGCCAAGAGGCGCAACGATTTTTTCTTGGGCTCACCACTAATCTTGACTCATTTCAATATTCAAGCAGAAGGCATAACCCTCTTTTCAGACTGCTCGGCTGGGGGGCATATATCCTGGAAAGGGTTTACCAGGAGCTGAGCCAGGACGATTGTGAGGCTTTCACCCTCCTAGAGCGATACCCAGTCCTCCTCAACACACTGTATCCCAGGGCCTCTGCGTATGTGCTACGCCATATAGTGGATCAACTGGGCACACATGCAATAAAAGGTCAGGAATTTGGCGCAATGTTCGCGAAACTTTGTAGGTCTATTTTTGCAATCTATCCTGAGCTCGAACTCCTAGATGGGAACAGCTTTACGCATCAATTGGGTATGGACAAGGACTTTCAAGACCTCATCAGGCTGGGAATGGGGATCAAAAAAATCAACAACGATGCAGCTTCCCTACTTAAAGAAAGAATTGATCAACGTCTAGCCCTGTTTGTTTCAAAAAGCTATCCGGGCGATTAATGTTATTGGGCAAAATGATCAAATCCCCTCTTACCAAGTATTCTTTCTTTGCCGTCCGGTCTTACACACCTTATGCGGGGATCAGAGGTTATCCTTCCAATGAATGCCGGGGATATATCGGCCTGTTTTTTTAGCAATTTTTCCAATTGGTCCGCATCTTCTGGGGCAACCGTGTACAGCAATGCATAGTCTTCCCCTCCCATCAGCGCGTATTCCGCAACGTCCAGATTGTACCCCTGCCCCAAGGCCAGAAGATCTTCGGATACCGGAAGAAAATCTTCACGAATTTCCGCTCCTACACCACTTTCCTCGCAAATGTGTCCGAGGTCTGCAACAATGCCGTCACTGATATCTATCATGGCCGATGCCAGGCCTGAGTCCCCGATTATCTTACCTTCTGCGACCTTTGGCCTTGGGCGCGTATGAGCTGCTATGAGGGAAGGCCACTGCGCCGTGTCAGCGGATATTTCTCCTTTAATTATCTTTAAGCCAGCAATGGACTCACCCAGCATGCCAACAACATAAATCTTATCACCCACTCTGGCACCATGTCGGTAGACCACTTTGTCCCTAGCTGCCTCGCCTATGGCAGTCACATTAATGAACAGTCCTCCTGGCGACGATGATGTATCCCCACCAAGAATATTTACACCATAATTATTGCATGCGCTCTTTATTCCATCATAGATACCATTGAGTACCCGGGCGGGAAACAAATGGGGTATTGCTATGGACACAATGGCATGGCGGGGCTGCCCGCCCATGGCGGCAATGTCGCTCAGGTTTACGGCTATCGATTTTTCCCCTATGTGCTCAGGAGGGATTCTATCCAGGATAAAGTGAACATTTTCCACCAGTAGGTCTGCTGTCACCAACAAAACCCTTTCACCAAAGGGGCCAAGAACTGCACAATCATCACCAATCCCCTGGACCACTTCCTTCGTGTCATTGATACACCCACTGGTGATGGAGCGAATAAATCCGAATTCGCCCAGATCTTCTATGGTCTTGGCCTTGTTGGGCATATCTGCATCTATGCGTGTCCGAAGATCCGGTTTTTGTAAAGCGCTTCCACGCGCCTCTATCTTGCTTCAAACCTCTTGGCCTGCCGTCTTTGCAAAAGCCCAATGCTAACCAGGAGAATCACTGCCAACAAGAGCAAAAGAGTGGAAATAGCGGGTAACATGGGTTCAATCTCATATCTGATCACGTCCCACATCTTCTTGGGAAGCGTGACAGCCGTAGACCCGCAAATGAAGAGCGCTATCACTACCTCATCAAATGCAATCATGAAGGCAAAGATTGCGCCGGTCAAAATACCCGGTCGGATAATGGGCATGGTCACCTTCATAAAGGTCTGGAATCGATTAGCTCCAAGATTCATGGCGGCGTTTTCCAGGGTACGATCAAAGCCCTTGAGTGTGGCCGATATGGGTAGCACGGAAAAGGGTAGCGTCAGAGGAGTGTAGGCAATCACCAATCCCAGCCTGCTACCAATCAGGCCCAACTTTGCCAGGAACACGTAGTATGCAAGTCCTAGCACAATGAGGGGGACAATCATTGGAGAGAGAATAAACCCTGTTATGATGCCTTTTGCCCTGAAATTACCCCACACAAGTCCCATGGAAGCAAGCACTCCCAGGATGGTGGAGGCAATGGAAGTCAGGGCAGAGACCTGTAGTGAGGTCAGCACCGCATCCTGCCACATGGGATGGCTGAAAAATTTTCTATATTGATCCAGACAGAATTTGGATGGAGGGAACTCGATAAGTTCTGCCGAGCCAAACGACATGGGAACCAGTAACAAGACCGGCACCAGGAGGAAGAAGATTGAGGCCCCGCACACTACCCACAGCGGCCAGCCGATGTGTAACGGATCATGCCAGTTTGTTTTCTTACCTTCGGCCTTATTCATGTCCTTACGCCTCCCCACAGTCGTTCATAACCCAGGACCCGGTTATAAATGTAAAATATTATCAGAGTTACTACCAGAAGTATGATGGACATGGCAGAGGCAAAAGGCCAGTTCAAGAGGTCCACGACCTGGATCTGGATCAAATTGGAGATCATTTGCTCCTTGCGCCCCCCTAGCAGTGCCGGGGTGATAAAAAATCCCAGCGCCATTATAAACACAAGCAGTCCGCCGGCCCCTATCCCGGGCAAAGAAAGGGGAAACGTCACCTTCCAAAAAGTTTGCCATCGGCTTGCACCAAGGTTCTGGGCAGCCTTCTCCAGGTTTAGATCCGTGCCCATCATGACACTATAAATGGGAAACACAATGTAAGGGATAAAGATATGTGTCATCCCCACCACAACACTGAACTTGCTATGCAACAACTTCAGAGGATGATCTATTATCCCAAAATATTTGAGAATAAGATTTACCACACCGTTTCGCTGCAGCACTATGATCCACGAGTAGTTCCTCACCAGAAGGCTGATCATGAATGAAAGCATGATGCACATCAGGAAAAGGTTTCGGACCGTGGGGTTGGCCCTCCTGAGAACATAGGCGATGATATACCCTATCACGAGGGAAGTGGCAGTAGAAAGAACGCTAATCTCAAAGGTTATCCACATCACCCTTATGTAGAGCGGGCTCTTAAAGAAATAAAGATAGTGTTTGAGGGTAAGGTCGGGATCAAAAAGGCTGCGTATAAGTATTCTAGATAGCGGGTAAGCAAATAGGACCACCAGGGCCACAAGGGCAGGTGTTACCAGCAGAAAATACCTAAAGCCGGATCTTTGCCAGAAATGAAGTTGGTTGAACTCACCCATTTAATCCACACCCTCCCCTTTTTCCCCTCCCACGTGGGGAGGGGCAAGGGAGATTTCACCTCACGAAATCATCCAGGTCTTCCAGCGCTCGGTCAATGGAGCCAACCTGGGGCCCCACCAGTCTGCATCCATCTGGAACTGTTTCTTCAGGTTCTCGGGATATGAAGGCAACTCCTTTGCCCTTTCAGGCGTAATATACTTGAAAGCATCTTTGTTTGTGGGACCATATGCAATGTACTTCTGCATCTGCTCACCCTGCCTTTCAGCAGAAATGGCAAAGTCTATGAACTTCATGGCCAGATCCCTATTGGGGTTGCCTTTGGGGATGCACCACCAGTCCAGATCCAGGCAACCTCCCTCCCACACGATTTCCAGAGGAACGCCTTTTTTCTGTGCCACGTTGACTCGACCGTTCCATGCTGAGGAGTAGATCACTTCCGCACTTGTCAGCAACTGAATCTGCTGAGCGCCATTCTTCCACCAAACCGTAATGTGATCCTTGATCTCATCCATCTTCTTGAAGGCTCTATCCACATCCAGAGGGTATAGCTTATCCATGGGCACTCCGTCGGCGATGAGAGCAAACTCCAGGTTAAAGGGGGCTTGATCCTGCAGCGCCCTTGGACCCGGGAATCGTTTCACATCCCAGAAATCTGCCCAACTCTGGGCAGGCTTGCTATTGCCCAGGGCTTTTTTGTTATAAGACAGGGCGGTAGTCCAGAATATGTTCCCCACTGCACACCTGCGAATAGCCTTTTTCTCTATTCGAGAAAGGTCCACCTCGTTCCTATCGATGGGTTCCAAGAGGTTCTCAAGCTCGCCCCTTGCTATGTGCCGGGTCTCGAGATCCACCACGTCCCATTCGTACTCCTTGTTATCCACCTGGGCCTTGATCTTTGCTATGTCAGGCCCGGAGGCCTCTATGATCTTGACGCCAAATTTCTTTGCAAATGGTTCAAAAAATGCTTTGCGTTGTGAGGCCTGGTATGAGCCCCCGTATGAACACACCCTCAGTGTCTTGCCCTTTGCCATGGTGGTGTGCACGAAAGGTCCCACAGAGGCTGCAACCAGTGCGCCTCCTGTTGCTGCACCGGTGCGTTTGATAAATTCTCTCCTGGTCATGCCTTTTTTCTTTCCCATCGCCTGCCTCCTTTCTCCTAGAGTTCCCTTGATGTGGGTTTATCTGAGCGCCCGGCACTGTCTAAGTTGCCAGGCAACTATCACACCCTCGCCTTTGTTGAACCCTTTACCGGGCCTCACATTCTGTGCCTTAACCTTGAGGGTCACACCTTTGTTAAGACGAACCTTGTAAACATTGGCATCGCCAACGTAGATGACTTCGTCCACCCTGGCCCTATAACTATTAACCATCTCTGAAGGAACAGTATCTTCATCAGCAAAAATGGATACCTTCTCAGGCCTGATAGCCACTGATGCCTCATCTCCGACAGAGATTCTTGTTCCGAATTCAGCCCAGACCTTGATCCCTTGATTTGTCTCAATGCAGACTCCCTCAGAGTCTGTGTCAATCACCTTTCCTTCCAGAAAATTCGACTCCCCTATGAAGTCCGCTACAAACAGGTTGGCGGGGGATTCATATAGCCCCACGGGCGTATCCAGTTGCATGATCCGCCCGTAGTTCATTATGGCTATACGATCTGACATGGTAAGGGCCTCTTCCTGGTCATGGGTCACGTAGATGACCGTGATCTCGAGAGATTGCTGAAGATGCTTTATCTCCAGCTTCATGTGGTCCCTGAGTTTCTTGTCAAGCGCACCCAACGGCTCATCCATCAGCAATATTTCAGGCTCAAACACAAGGGCGCGTGCCAATGCTATCCTTTGCTGTTGTCCGCCGCTGAGCTGATAAGGGTAGCGCCTTTCAAAGCCCGGCAGTTGCACCATCTCCAACACATATTGGACCTTCTTCGTTATCTCTTCCCTGGCCACCTTTCGCATCTTCAGCGGGAAGGCGATATTGTCGAAGACAGTCATGTGGGGAAAAAGGGCGTAATTCTGGAACACCATTCCAATGCCCCGATTGTTGGGAGCAACCGTTGTGATATCCCTGTCCTTCAGGAGAATAGTACCGGAGGTGGGGACTTCGAAACCCGCTATCATATTGAGGGTGGTGGTCTTACCAGATCCGCTCGGGCCCAGGAGGGTCAGGAATTCGCCCTTCTTCACGTCCAGGCTCACACTGTCAACCGCCGTTACTTCCCCAAATTTCTTGGTGACATCACGCAGAGAGAGTTGATAATTCATGGAGAAACCTTTGAGTGTGCTTGGGTGTCTTGTTTATTACTTGCTTGGAATTCGGCGTTATGTCCAGTATAGTTTTTCCATACACACTATCAAAATAAAAAGCAAGCTGGTAATACAGCGTTCTATATATCAAACACTGATCATATCAGATTCCATTATGGGCGAGTGGCAATGAATGACAACATGGACCCAGCCAAGATTCGCTTGGTCCTTGAGAAAAAGGGCCCACTAACAGGATCGGAGTTGCTTGAAGAAATGGATGTGGATGGGCTGTCTCTCTGGGGTGCCTGCATGTCATCAGAGGATCTCTGTGTGCGGTCCATTGCGCGGCACTATTTAAGGCTTGACCGAAGAGTGGAAGGTTTCGGTCGTCTGTCACCTTCCATATACAGGGAGTTCCTTACCTATACGGTCCTTGGCACCAGGGGACAACAACACCAGGTAGATGAAAAGGCCGCCGCCATAGAGGAGCACATACGAGAGATAAGTAACTCAAAACTCTCCCTTGCCCGAAGCATAATTTCAGGGCTGGCAGCGAGCCTGGATACCGAATTTCCCCTTCAAGAGAGGATGTGCGTAATAATCGCAGGCGACATTGTCTTTGAGATGGCCCACGATGTGCCAAGGCCGGAGCGAAGCACCGGCAGGCTTGTCAATGGCTCGGATATGGACATCGTTATTATTGTGGACGATGAGTTTCCCGACCATATCAAAAGACGCATAGATGATACGATTTTTTCCGAGAAATACAGGTTGTTGATCACGCCTCATATTCGGGAAGAGATTGACTATGTCGTAAAGGACCTCAACAAGGTGAGAGAGCAGTTACACTTTGATACCTTCAAGCGCATGGTGGCCTGCAAGATAATGGACGAGGGCAAATTTCTTTTTGGCAGCCGGGTCATGTTCAAACAGATCAAAGAGATGCTGGAGCGCAGCGGAGTGAAGCAAAGACTGCTTGATCTCGAAAAAAAGGCGTGGGAGTTCAGGCGCGAGGCATGCAGGTGTCTTTGCGCGGGCTGGGAAGAGAAGGATCGACATGACATCCTGTGCCTCTTTTATCCCACAGAAGAATCAGAGGAATTTGAATGACCCACCCCCACCCCGGCCCTCCCCCTTCAAGGGGGAGGGAGTTTTCTCGCTGAGCTTACCAATTAACGCAGATTATGCGCGAAGGCCAGCCGAATCAATTTAAGGCAATGGGATGTTCCCCCAAGCAGCGTCGGGAGGTCCTTGGAAGACTGCATCTACCGAATGAGCCTTCCTTGAACCCTCGTGGCGGTCCGAGCAGGGATGCTCAGGTTGCGGATATTGCAGCCTATCACGAAGCGCCCAGGCATCCCGTCTGCCCTGCCCGCCGGGCAGGCCTGTCTGCCAGCCAGGCAGGCGGGAAGGACCGCCCCCCTGTAAGGAGTCAGATGCAGTCTGAAAAGGATCTTCCGACTGCGCAGCGAACGACCAAAAC
>JALVSJ010000362.1 GCA_027024445.1 Desulfobacterales bacterium | reverse complement strand
TCATGTTTGAGGTGTTGCTGTCCTGCATTGTCCTGCCATTGAGGCGGCATCTGATCTCAAGGTTGTTCGGGTCCCCTAACTCATCCGCTGTCACTATCCAGGGACCAAGCGGGCAAAAGGTATCAAGGGATTTACCCCGCACCCATTGCCCATCGCCGAACTGCAGATCCCTTGCGCTCACATCATTCGCACATGTGTAACCGAATACATGTCTGAGGGCTTCTGCCGCAGAACAGTTCTTTGTTTCGCTCCCCATGATCACGGCAAGCTCAGCCTCGTAGTCCACTTTTTTGGTTATCTCAGGGGACCAGCGAATCTGAGCTGAATGCCCCACGAGGCTATTGGGGAATTTCGCAAATATAAGAGGGCTATCGGGAGTCTCACCTTTGCTTTCCTCCGCATGCTCTCTGTAATTAAGGCCGAGTGCGATTATCTTGCTGGGACGAGAAACCGCCGGTGCAAACTGCACCTCAGAGGGCGCATACCCGTGGTTATCGTGTTCCGCGCCAAAGCCGTGGCTAATCAAATCGATCATGTCACCATCAAAAAACAACGGAAACAGCTTATCCTGTTTAACGATGGCCACCCTGATGGATCCGTCATTACTAAAAAACTGCGCAAACTTCATTTCGTCCTGCTCCTACTTCTTTGTGTATTTCAGCCACCCCGTGGTGAAAAAATAGGGACTTGAAAGAAAGTGTCTTAAAACACTTCTTCGAGCATCATGTACTCTCCTGCCCGTCTCAATGTGTATTCCTGACCCAGCACCTCCATGACTGGGCTATACTCAAATGATCTCTCTGCTTCATGGGCCTTCGAAATTTCTTCTAAGATGACGGCTATTATACTGCCCATTAACTCCAAATCCTTAATCACCAGGTAAGCAGGCATAAAAATCTCCCTCACACCGAAATGAGTCATGATTCCCGAGGTTGCAAACCCATTGTCTTTAGCAACGTAAAGAATATCTACTGCCTGGGATGGATTGTCTTGATTGGTGATAGTGGCTATTACACGGCAGCCTTTAAATGTGTCATTCATTAGACGTCTCCTCTTTCATATGCTCACATATCCTCATCGCACTATTCCACAGGGCTCCATGGTTGGTCAAGGGTAAAGGGTTAAAAAGTAGGAGCTTGCAAAGAAAGCCAATAAGTTATAAACACTGTACAGGTCAACTGGAGGTGAAACCGTGGTTCATGTATCAGAGAAGGTAAAACAAGAATTCTGTAGGTTTTGTACCCTGCTGTACCAGCGGGGACTAGTGGCCGGGATTGGTGGCAATGTATGTGTACGAGTAGAAGATGCGTTTTT
Organism: Desulfobacterales bacterium; assembly: GCA_027024445.1. Lineage (GTDB taxonomy): Bacteria > Desulfobacterota > DSM-4660 > Desulfatiglandales > Desulfatiglandaceae > B111-G9. The sequence continues at coordinate 10,883 of JALVSJ010000362.1, read as the reverse complement.
GTTGACCCCTACAGGATACTCTCTCCGGAACCTTGAGGTAAGTATGGTTTCGGTATTGTCAACCAAGGGAGAGCACCTTCAGGGTCTTCCACCCACGAAAGATGCGAATCTTCACCTGGGTGTATTGAATAAAAGACGAGAAGCAAAAGTCAGTTGTCATTTGCACGGGGCCCACATTATTGCTGCTTCGTCCCTCATGAATCCAGGAGCCAATTCCTTACCTCCCTTGACCCCAGGGTTTACATATTTCGCATATCCATTACCTATGCTGCCGTTCCTTGTGCCAGGCAGCAATGAGTTGGTATCAGAGGTGACGGATAAGCTGGGAACAGGGAACCGCAAGGCATTATTATTACAAAACCACGGCCTTATCACTCTAGGCAAAGATTATCAGGAGGCAATGGATATTGCTGAGGAAATAGAAGAGGCAGCCCACATATTTGTCCTGACCCAGGGCAAGGGCCGCATTCTAACAGAGCAAGAAGTCAGGGCTATTAGGGCATTAGGCGGCGCATAGGGAGCAGGAGGGAAAAGGGATCACAGCCCATGCTACTTCTTAATGGTACCACCGGAACCGTGACTGCCGATCCCTCAACTTCGGCAGCCGGATTTAACAGCTTCTTCGTTGGCCCTGGCAAGACGTTCCAGAAAGCGTTGCCACCAACCACGCTTTTTATTTTTATTAGTGGAATCTTTCATTTCACAACAGTTCCAAACAAACCCGGTACTGATTTATATTCTATTGTTAATCATCGGCACCAAAGTGTTCAAGGAAAAACTGGTCTGATGATTTGCATTTATTTTGACCCTATCAAAAATCTCTGATATAAGGCCTAAGCAAGTTGCCCATAGGAGGCAACAGCCATCATTTCAAAGGAGGTAGCTTTGAGCCATGACTTCAGAAAGCCCCTTGAAAGGAAAATTGGTTCTTGTTGTCGACGATGAACCTGATGTCTTGGAAACAGTGGCCGAAGAGCTTGACATGTGTATTGTGCATACGGCGAAGGATTATGAGACGGCTCTTCAATACCTCCTGAGTTATACTTATGATATAGTAATACTTGATATTATGGGCGTAAATGGCTTTGAATTATTGAAAACCTCGGTATCAAGAGGTTTCCCAACTGTTATGCTCACAGCCCATGCGCTAACTCCAGAGGCCCTTAAGAAATCCATAAAATTAGGAGCTGTTACCTTCTTACCCAAAGAAAAAATCGCAGAACTCCGGGAATTCCTGGAAGATGTGCTCGCAGGAGAGGGTAAATCTGTGTGGAAAAAACTCTTTGACCGAATGGGCTCTTACTTCAACAAACGCTTTGGGCCTGATTGGAAAGAGAGGGACAAATTCTTTCAGGAATTTGAAGAGGAGCTCAAAAGGGCTGAAGCTGGTGAATGATCGCTCGCTCCCTCCATCCGTGGAATGTGTCATACAAAGAAGCTGTGGAGATCCAGAACAAGCTGAGGAAAGAACTTGTCCTGGATGTCTCCATTTCAGTTCCTAAGGCTGTGGCAGGCATTGATGTTTCTGTATCTAAAAGCTCATCAGATGGATGGGCCGCCGTAGTTGTACTTTCCTATCCCTATCTTGAGTTACTGGAAGAGAGTTGGGCACAGGGAAAGATAGATTTTCCGTATATACCGGGACTGCTGAGCTTTAGAGAAATACCTCTCATTATCAAGGCCCTTCAAGGTCTGTCCTCAGTGCCAGATGTCTTCTTGTGCGATGGTCAAGGTATTGCGCATCCCAGACGAATGGGACTTGCCGCTCACCTTGGCGTGCTCTTGAGAAAAACCACCATTGGGTGCGCCAAGACCCGATTGACGGGACGCCACGGCGAGGTGGGTCAAGCTAAGGGGGAGTATGCTCTCCTCGAAGACAGAGGCGAGGTGATAGGGGCAGCCTTGAGGACCCGATCAGGCGTCAAACCTGTGTTTGTCTCACCAGGATACGCAATTTCATTGGGAATGGCGGTAGATCTGGTGCTGGCGTGTTGTACAAAATACAGAATACCAGAGCCCATTAGAGCAGCTCACAATCTTGTCAATCACCTGAGAGAGGCTCAAGGGAGCGCCTGAAATCGCAGCCCTTTTTTCTGCATTTCAAAAAAGGTTGTCCCTTTTTGTCATATTTAATGAGTAAGACTTTGGTCCCGCACACGGGACACGTATCATCAAAAGGCTTGTCCCAGATGGTAAATTTACACTTTGGATATTGGTCACAGGAGTAGAATACTTTCCCTCTTTTGGAAGTGCGTTCCACAAGGGTGCCATTGCAACCTTCTTGTGGACACCGTATCCCGGTGCTGAGGGACTCGGTGTTAGTGCACTTGGGATAGTTTTCACACGCCAGAAACCGTTGCCCTTTCCTCCCCACCTTCACAATCATCTTTCCACCGCATACTTTACAGACAGATTGCTCCGGCGGAAGTTCGCCACTCTCTACAGCGCTGCCATTCAAGCTTTTCGTATTCTTACATTCAGGATACCCAGAGCAGGCAAGAAAAGCTCCAAACCTCCCACGTTTGACCACCATCGGCTTTCCACATTTTTCGCACACAGCATCTGGTCCGGGGACTTCTGGAGGCTTTTCGGCAATCACCCTCCCCTTTTCGTCCCTTTCAAAATTAGATGTGTGAGTACATTCGGGATAACCGGAGCAGGCAAGGAACAGCCCGTTTCTACCAGACTTGATTACCATTGGCCTGCCACACTCGGGGCAATTCACACCTGCTGGCATCTCACCCTTCATTTTCGCCTTGGCTTTCTCAAGGTCACTCTGGAATTTCTCGTAAAACTTTTCCAGTACATTGGTCCAGCGAATCTGCCCCTTTTCAATCCGGTCAAGATCACTCTCCATCTGTGCCGTGAAGTGGATGTCCATTATGTCAGGAAAATTTTTAACTAGAAGATCTGTCACCAGGAATCCTAATTCAGTCGGCCTGAATCGTCCTTTTTCCACCTTTACGTAAGCTCTCTGATTAATGTTTGAAATTATGGTTGCATAGGTGGAAGGTCTACCAATACCGTTCTCTTCCAGTGCCTTTATAAGGGTGGCTTCAGTAAAACGAGGAGGCGGTTGGGTAAAATGCTGCCTAGGTTCAAGCTGCTTAATTTTGAGGACCTGATTTTTCTTTAGTGGCGGTAATAATCCGTCCTCAGCCTTATCTGTGCTTTGTAGGGCCTCTTCTTCGTACACAACAGTAAAGCCTTTGAAGGTCAAAATACTGCCCGTAGCCCTAAACACTGCCTCTCCCGCCTCTATATCAACCTGGGTCTGCTGGTACTCTGCAGGAGACATCTGGCATGCCACGAACCTCTTCCAAATAAGGGTGTACAATGCCAGGTGGTCTTTATCCAGAAATGGTGCCACCTCATCTGGTGTCAATTCAACAGAAGTTGGCCTTATGGCCTCGTGGGCCTCTTGAGCCCCTTTAGGGCTTTTAAATGCATTAGGTTTTTCGGGCAAGTATTCTTGGCCATATGTGCGGCCAACAAATTCCCTAACAGCGCCCAAAGCATCATTTGCAATCCTGAACGAGTCGGTTCGCATGTATGTGATGAGTCCTACTTGGCCTCTAGGGCCAAGGTCAACTCCCTCATAAAGGTCTTGGGCAATGGACATGGTTTTTTTTGCGGGAAATCCCAGCCGCCTGTAAGCCTCCTGCTGCAATTGGCTGGTAATGAAAGGAGGAGCCGGATTTCTCTTCTTTTTCTTTTTGGCTACTTTAGTGACACGGAATTCTTTTCCTTCAAGGGCCCGGAGAATTTCTTTAACTTGTTTTTCGTTCTTTAGTTCAGCTTTTTCGCCACTCCAGTGAGTTAACCTCGCCTTGAAGGGAGGAGGGCTGTCGGCCTCTAGGTGGGCTGTGATGGACCAATACTCCTCAGGGACAAAGCTAAATATCTCTCTTTCCCTGTCACAGATCATCTTGAGCGCCACCGACTGAACCCGGCCGGCACTCAAGCCCCGCCGCACCTTTGCCCAAAGTAGAGGGGATATCTGGTAGCCCACTAGGCGGTCTAGAATCCTTCTTGCTTGTTGAGATTCGTACTTTTCACGGTTCAGATTCTGGGGAGATGCAACGGCCTCTTGTATTGCCTTTGGGGTGAGCTCATTAAAAAGGACTCGATAGATCCTCTTCTTGCCCCCATTAAGTTCCTCTGCAATATGCCAGGCTATTGCCTCGCCCTCCCGATCAGGATCCGGCCCCAGGTAAATGTTTTCTGCCTTCTTGCCAGCTGACTTCAAAGACTTAAGAACCTTGCCCTTGCCCTTTATTACTACATATTCAGGTTTAAATCCTCCCTCTATATCCACACCCAGCCTACTGACGGGCAAGTCCTTTATGTGGCCCACAGAGGCCATTACTTCGAAATCCTTGGGAAGGTATTTTTTTAATGTCTTTACTTTTGTTGGAGATTCAACAATCAGAAGATTCTTTGCCATGATTCCATCCCATATGTCACCTCGGTTCAGATCTGGTGTTTCCGTTACGACCTTACAAACATGCGTCCGGGCAACTGCTTCACAAGTCCGCACAGTTCCATGTTCAACAATATACCGGATAGCTCACCAGGGTCCAAGTCCAGTTCGCGCACCAGTTCATCAATATGCTTCGGATAATCTGCCAGCAAATCATAAATCTTTTCTTCAAGCTCACTCATTTCGGGGGGAGGTTCACTCTGACCATTGCCAATGTCAGTACTCGAAAACCCGGCTGGATAAATTTCTTCAAGCACATCTTGGGTCCTCTCCACCAGCTTTGCACCTTGTTTAATTAAGTAATGCGTTCCGCCGCTCTTTGGGGAAAACACGCTGCCCGGAACAGCAAATACCTCCCTCCCTTGGTCTAGGGCCTGACTCGCAGTTATGAGAGACCCACTCTTCCTTGTGGCCTCGACCACCACTACTCCCCTTGCGATACCACTGATAATTCTATTGCGAATAGGGAAATGCCTTGGTTCAGGTGGTGTCCTCATGGGGAACTCCGACACCACTGCGCCTTGGCCCCATACCTCCTCGAAAAGCTTTTTGTTTACAGAAGGATAAATTATATCCAGCCCTGTGCCCACGACTCCTACGGTAAATCCTTTGCCCTTGAGGCATCCCCAGTGCGCAGCCCCATCTATCCCTCTTGCCATACCGCTCACCACACCAAACCCCGCTCCGGCAATGTCTCTGGCAAGCTCTGCTGCGACCTTTCTGCCATAATGAGTAGGATTTCGTGATCCCACAATGGCAATAAATGTATGATCGCCGGGAATAGATCTACCTCTTGCATAAAGGATCAGCGGTGGATCATGGATCTCCTTCAAAAGGCAAGGGTATTCGGGGGATTCAAAGGGTATGACTCTCCCTCCTACCTTACCAATACGTTCCATTTCTTCTTCTGGATCAAGAGCGAACTTCCTCTCAACAATATTGTGTGCTACGCTCTCAGTGATTCCATCTACATTGGCCAAGTCAGCCAGGGGGGCCTCGAATATTCTCACGGGGTCTCCGAAAGCCTTGAGCAGACAATGGGCTCCAACATTGCCCAGCCCTTGTACGAGGTATAGAGCCAGCCAATGAAAGGCGACTTCGGTGTATGAGCTAACGTCCATGGGCGGATTTGTGCCAAGGAATTGGTGCCGCAAAAAAAGATGGAGGTTTATAAAGCAGAGGCACCAAATTAGTCAAGTGTTTTCTTGCCTCGCCATTTGTTCGAGGATTATTTAGGATTCATTTATGACTGGTTTGGTTATTGACAGCGAGGTATGGTGGACAGATAGTGTGGAGCTTTCTCCCACTCAATGGCGCGTAGTTTGGCACCACTGAAGAAATGTTCCTTTGCTTCCACCACTACCCCTGTAGCGCTCTGGGGCCTAGCGTCCAGGACCAATACATAAGCAATAACAAGGTCGGGCAAACCTTGACGCTCCTTTAAGACTTCAAATAAGTTGCCCCTGTTAAGGCCGCTGTCGTGTCCTGCATCCAAATATACAACGCCAAACTGACCGATTATCTGAAGGAGATCTTTAGTGGCAATGATCTCTGTTTCAAATCCATTGGGCGCAGCCGAGGGTACCACACAAGATGATACTGGGTTATAGGTGGTGAGCATATCACCTACCCTGATATCTCTAAAGGTTTCATTAACCTCTGCTTGATAGAGTTCGTTCTTTACTGCTTTTTCTATTCTTACGTTTCCAAGAATAGAAATCACGTATCCTGTGAGAGAATTATCCCTGGGATGACGGAGTTGTTTGGACATTCTGAAGACCCATAAGATATCACCAGGACGCACCTGCCCCTCCTCAATCCTGATAATAATCTTGTCTCGCTCCGCCAGAATTAGGCGTTCAGTATCTGAGGAAATAATGCTTCCAACAGGATCTATGGAATCTCTGGAAAAGTACCCAATGGATTTTACATTCGCAAGCCCCGATACATCTAACCCCTTCTCCCACCACCTGCTGGTCTCTGTGCTTTTTGAAACAGAAGCAACCTGTTGCCTTTTCTCTCGTTCCCTCGCCGCAGGCCGCACCAAAGGCACATCCTCGAGCAGATTGATCTTGTCTCCGGGTTTCAAAAGATTGGGATTTGTCACAAATGGATTCATTTCCCAGAGTTTTGGCCAAAGCCATGGATTGCCATAATATTTCTCACAGATATCCCAAAGGGTGTCCCCTTTTTGAACAATGTGAAAGTAACCACCTGCTAAAGCGAGGCTGCAAAAGAAAAAACAAGATACTATGATGACAGCCATCAGGACCCTTCTGGACATAACTTTGTCTCTCACTTTACCCTCCCTGCTGGATGTTATTTCAACCTAATACATCGGCTTACCAAGCCAAGGGCTGAAATTCTTTCGTATTTGGTAAGCCAAGGGCACCGAACAGATCTGTTTTCTGTGGTATATCGCCGTACTGGAAGCTTTAAAAGCAATTAGAAATACTGCGTCAAATTCAGGTAATTTTGGAAATTACGTTTTTCCATATTGGTTGTCAAGGAGTTTAAAAAATATCGCCCCGGGTCTTGACAATGGGAAAATTGTGCTTAATTTAATCCATTGAAATTAGAAGTACTAATAATATTAAGCACTTAGCCTCCATTAACACCTACCTTTTCGGAACATGTGGCCGAGGGAGCCATATTAATATCTTAAAAAAACATATTCTCTAAAAAAGGAGGGTTTGCGATGAAAATCAGGCCTTTAAATGACAGAGTTCTGGTGTTGAGGATTGAGGAAGAGGAGAAGACATCTGGAGGTATTATTATTCCTGATACTGCCAAAGAGAAGCCTCAAGAAGGAAAGGTAATTGCTGTGGGCCCTGGTAAGGTAAATGAGAATGGAGAAAGAATGCCTCTTGCTGTGAAGGAAGGCGATAGGGTGCTCTTTAGCAAGTACGCCGGAAATGAGATTAAGATCGATGGCGTAGAGCATCTTATAATGAGAGAAGATGATATTTTGGCCATCGTTGAAAATTAAAGAGGAGGTGTTCTGTCATGGCAGGCAAGGAGATCAAATACAGCTTGGAAGCGAGAGAGAAAATAATGAAGGGGGTTGATACCCTCGCTGATGCAGTAAAGGTAACCCTTGGTCCAAAAGGAAGAAATGTCATTATCGAGAAGTCGTGGGGTTCCCCTAAGATCACAAAGGACGGAGTCACGGTAGCAAAAGAGATCGAGTTGGAGGATAAGTTCGAAAACATGGGGGCTCAGATGGTTAAAGAGGTAGCCTCCAAGACATCAGATGTGGCTGGCGATGGAACCACCACTGCCACAATACTCGCTCAGGCCATATACCGCGAGGGCTCAAAGCTGATAGCCGCAGGGGCGAATCCCATGGCCTTGAAGAGGGGTATTGATAAGGCCGTGGATATTGTAGTAGAAGAACTGAAGAAGATTTCCAAGCCCACCAAAGAGAAGAAGGAAATAGCACAGGTTGGAACAATTTCCGCCAACAATGACTCTACCATCGGGGAAATCATCTCTGAGGCCATGGAAAAGGTGGGCAAGGAAGGGGTAATCACCGTCGAAGAGGCCAAGGGTATGGAAACAACCCTGGAAATTGTAGAAGGAATGCAGTTTGATAGGGGGTATCTCAGTCCTTACTTTGTGACTGATCCCGAGAAAATGGAGGTCCATCTTGATGAACCTTATATTCTCCTCCATGAGAAGAAAATAAGCAACATGAAAGACCTCGTTCCCATCTTGGAGCAGATTGCCCGCATGAACAAGCCCTTGCTTATTATCGCGGAGGATGTTGAGGGCGAAGCCCTGGCGACCCTTGTGGTGAACAAGTTGAGGGGTACGTTGCAGTGTGCAGCAGTCAAGGCACCCGGATTTGGTGATCGCAGGAAAGCCATGCTGCAAGATATCGCCATTCTTACCGGTGGTCAGGTGGTAAGTGAAGATCTAGGGATCAAACTAGAAAACATTACCATAAACGACCTAGGTACAGCCAAACGGGTGACAATTGATAAGGACAATACCACCATTGTTGATGGAGGCGGAAGCAGAGAAGCCCTGGAAGGTCGGGTCAAACAGTTGCGTGTACAGATTGAAGAGACCACGAGCGATTATGACCGTGAGAAACTCCAGGAACGACTTGCAAAGCTTATTGGTGGTGTAGCCGTTATAAACGTGGGTGCTGCTACTGAGACTGAAATGAAGGAAAAAAAGGATCGCGTGGAAGACGCTCTCAATGCAACTAGGGCGGCTGTAGAGGAAGGCATTGTTCCTGGAGGCGGTGTTGCATATGTCCGTGCCCTTAAGGCCCTGGATAAAGCTGAGTTTGAGGGTGATGAACAACTGGGTCTTGACCTTGTAAGACGTGCATTAGAAGAACCAGTAAGGCAAATTGCAAATAATGCCGGTTTCGAGGGCTCAGTGGTGGTACAGAAGGTTAAAGACGGCAAAGGAGCATTCGGGTTCAATGCTGAGAACGGCGAGTATGAAGACCTGATCAAGGCTGGAGTGATTGACCCTACCAAGGTGACACGCTTTGCGCTTCAAAATGCCGCTTCTGTGGCAGGTCTGTTGCTCACCACTGAAGCCATGGTGGCGGAAAAGCCCGAGCCAAAGAAGGCCTCTGCACAGCCGGGAATGCCTTCTGAGGACATGTATTAAACCCTGCGGTAAATAGCAGCCCTCGGGATATGGGCGGGAATTGCCCCTGTCCCGAGGGCAATTCTTGTCTGGCATACCATGGAAATGCAGACCAAAAATGAAGAATTAAAGTCACTGGTTGAAAGGGGTTTATTTGTCAGAGGAGAGGAATTGGCAAGGGAGCTGGGTCTTGAAGAGGAAGCCAGGGAATTGAGGCGAAGGGCCATTTGGCAGATGGCTGCAGCCAACCGTAACATGCCTGGAACGAAGAAACTTGCTGAGGCTTACAGCGTTAGTAAGTCTGAATTAAAAACCATTTTCCAGGAATTTATGGAATCTCCTAGAAGCGAGCAGGAAAAACGCGACCTTGCGCCCTGCTATGACCAGTACAGTGGAAATTACCTGTCTTTTGATGAGTGGGTGGAGCAACTATTCAAACGATGGGACAAGATCGCCACGGGTTAATCTTGCAATTATTCATTAGCAATATCGGTTCTCCACGTGCTGCTTCGAAAATGGCCAATGGAAGTTGAACTGGCAGCAAATTCTCAACCGCTTTTTGCGCAATTTAGTCAAAAAGCTTTACAAATCGATTTTTTTGAATACATTAGGGCCAGCGAATGAACAGACACGGGCCTCTGTCGTTAGGCTAATCACTTAGCTGGATGGGGTTGCTTTTGACAGGAGGTTTCTTTCGTGCCCATATACGAGTATGAGGCTGCTGACCCCCGCAAAGCTTGTGATAAGTGTAGGAAGAGGTTTGAAGTTTTTCAGGCTCTCAAAGAACCTCCTTTAAGACATTGTCCCTCTTGTGGACAAGGGGTAAGAAAAGTCATCTCCTGGTGTCGAGCAGCGGTGGTGGAGACATCCGAAGAACACACCAAGGTGGAAAAACAAATAGCAGAATATGAAAGAGAGGGTATGTGGAGCCATGCCGCTGAGCTTGCCGATAAACACTCCGTGAAAATCAAAGACAAAGAATTGAAGATCAGGGCACTAGAGGATTATGAAAAGGCCGGATATGATGCTAAATCACTGGAAAGCTATGTGAGCTCACAGGACGCAGGTGAGGATTAAATGGTGCCAACTCAATCGATTGCAGTGTTGCGGTGAACTTTCTTATTGATAAGTGACAAAGGAGGGCAATTTCCATGGAATTCAGCACAATGCGATGGTCAAAAAACGGGGTTATAGGTTTCATCGTTGTCGTTGCTTGTATCTGGGCTCTTATTTCATCTCCAGCCCTGGCATCTCAAAAGAAAGACCTACCCGAGAGACTGGTTAGAGTATATCCGGAATATACTGGCGTAGTAATCGACGAAGGGGAAGGCGTTAGCATTGATTTGTTTGTAAAAAACAGGGGAAGACGCGACGAATCGGTGAACCTGAAAGTAGCAGAGGTCCCAAAAGGATGGAAGGCATGGGTTAAGACTTACAGCTACTGGGTCACCGGGGTCCACGTAGGAAGTGACGAGAACCGAACCCTGACTTTTCGCGCAGAGCCTGGAAAAGACGTGGGCCCGGGCGAGTACGTTTTCAAAGTAATTGGGGAAACCCCGGACCACAAATTCAAGATATCCAATATCATTACGGTTACGGTCAAATCCAAAGAAAAGGAGAAAAAATCGAAGGGAGTGAATATTACTGCTTCTTACCCTGTTCTTCGCGGTCCTACTGGCGCCAAATTCGAGTTTTCCATAGAGGTCGAAAACAAACTTGACAAAGATGCTGTGTTTACCCTTACGGCAAAGGCTCCTGAAAATTGGGATGTGAATTTCAAGCCAGCATA
>JALVSJ010000361.1 GCA_027024445.1 Desulfobacterales bacterium | reverse complement strand
AGAGTGCTGAGGTCACCAAGGTCTTCGGTCTCCCCCGAAGCAAGTTTTCTCAGCACCCTTCTCATTATCTTCCCGCTCCTTGTTTTGGGGAGAGAGTCTGTAAACTGGATCTTGTCAGGTGTGGCAATGGGACCGATTTCTTTTCTTACATGGCTTATTAGGTCTTTTCTTAGTCCTTCTGTTGGTTTTACCCCTTCATTTAACACTACGAAAGCATAGATGCCTTCTCCCTTTATTTCGTGGGGATATCCAACAACTGCGGCCTCGGCAACATGTCTGTGTGCCACCAGGGCGCTCTCGATCTCAGCAGTCCCAAGTCTATGGCCTGAGACATTGATCACATCGTCGACCCTGCCCATGAGCCAGTAATAACCGTCCCTGTCCTTCTTGGCTCCATCGCCTGTAAAGTACAGTCCAGGGAACCTGCTGAAGTAAGTCTGCTTGAACCGTTTGGGATCTCCGAATACAGTCCGCATCATTCCAGGCCAGGGTCTGGTCATCACCAGATAGCCGTCCTCCCCTGTCTTGCAGGGCCTGCCCTCGTCGTTCAAGATAGCAGGCGAGACACCGGGAAAGGGGAAACCTGCAGAGCCAGGCTTACAGGGAATAGCCCCGGGGAGGACGGATAGCAGGATCCCTCCTGTCTCCGTCTGCCACCATGTATCCACAATGGGACACCTTTTCTTACCTATTTTTTCATAATACCATTTCCAGGCCTCTGGGTTGAGCACCTCTCCCACACTACCCAGCAGCCTGAGACTTGAAAGGTCATATTTCGCGGGCCACTGGTTTCCGTGTCGGGCCAGGGCGCGCAGCGCCGTAGGGGCGGTGTAAAAAATTGTCACTTTGTGATCCTGGACGATCTGCCAGAAGCGTCCCGGGTCAGGGTAAGTGGGGACCCCTTCAAACATTACTGACGTGGCTCCGGCACATAAGGGGCCGTAGACGATATAGCTATGGCCTGTGATCCAGCCAATATCCGCCGTACACCAGTAGGTATCATCATCCTTTATATCGAAGATCCATTTAAAGGTCTGGTTGACATAGGTAAGGTATCCGCCGGTGGTGTGCAGGACTCCTTTTGGTTTGCCCGTGGATCCGCTGGTATAAAGTATGAAGAGAGGGTCCTCCGCATCCATGGTTGCCGATTTGCACTCAGGCTTTATATCCGGGGCGTTCATCTCTTCGTGCCACCAAGAATCTCTTCCACTGGTAAAGGGAACGTCGTGGCCTGTCCTTTTCACCACGATACATGTAGCCACATCCTGGCAATGCTCCAGGGCCAGGTCTGCGTTTTGCTTTAAGGGGATAATCCTGCTCCCCCTGTAGCCACCATCGGCAGTTATGAGTATCTTGGCGCCACAGTCCTGGATTCTGTTGGCAAGGGATTCAGGGCTGAAACCTGCAAACACTACACTATGTATGGCCCCGATACGGGCACAGGCCAGCATGGCAATAGGTAACTCCGGAATCATGGGCAGGTATATGGAAACGCGATCGCCCTTGCGAACCCCCTTTTTTTTGAGGACATTGGCAAACTTGTTTACCTCGGCATAGAGCATCTGATAGGTATAAATTTTTTCATCACCAGGTTCGTCTCCTATCCATATAAGGGCGGCCTTGTTCTTTCTCCATGAGTTCAAGTGCCTATCAAGGCAATTGAAGGAGGCGTTAAGTTTGCCCCCTTGAAACCATCTGATAAAGGGTTTGTCAAAGTCATACTCCAGGACCTTTTTCCATTTTTTGAACCAATGAAGGGACCCGGCCATTTCTGCCCAGAACCCCTCCGGGTCTTCCATGGAACGCTTGTAGAGGCTTTTGTACTGCCGCATACTGCGTACTGCAGCAGTCTTTTGAAATTCTTTCGTGGGTGGGTATTTTCTTTCTTTTCCTTTTCGAGCGGTCGTCTTAGTTGTCATTTACTGAACTCCTTCCTTCATCATTTAAGCCGACAGAGTACATTATCTTTTAACCACGTCACAGTTTTTTTCAACTGGCTTGAGGCCTTTTTTTTAATCTTCTCCGGTACAAACACCGGTGTCCCCTGCAATGAACAAATTCCATCACCCCAGAACTCGCCTCCAAAGGACACCATGTCGTCTTCACTGCATCCAAGGTCATTCATTGCCGCCCACGCCAGTGTCCAGGCCTGAGGCGCATGCTCAAGGGAGTAGCCACCTCCGCCAAGGGCAAGCAGTTTTTGAGCATGTTTACATATAAGCTCGGTGGCTGCAGAGTAAGCTCGATTGGTCAATTCAAGATTGGACAGGGGGTCCGAGGCCAGCCCATCGGCACCTATTACTGCCACGATTATATCCGGCTTATATAACTGCACGGCAGGTTCAAAGATCTCTGCCAAAGCCCAGAGGAATTCATCATCTCCTGTGCCCGGCGCCATGGGCACATTTATGCAATATCCGTTTCCTGCCCCCTCTCCTGTTTCCGTTTCAAGGCCTCCCTCAAAGGGAAACAGGGTTTTACTGCTCTGGTGAAAGGAGAGAGTGAGCACCCTGTCAGTGGAGTAGAATGCTTTCTGGACCTGGTCGCCATGATGGGCATCAATGTCCAGGTACAGTACTCTGGCGCAATTATTGAGAAGTTCCTTTATGGCCAATACTATGTCGTTGATGTAACAGAACCCGGCGGCAAAGTCCCTGCCTGCATGATGGAAGCCGCCTGTTACGTTTAACACGCGGTCTGCCTTGCCCTGAATGATCAGTTTGGATCCAAGCACCGTACCGCCAGCCCCCAACCGATGGTAGTCATACACTCCTTTGTATACCGGGCACTCTGTAGTACCTATGCCATATCTGAGCCATTCTTCTTGGAATTTGCCTGTATTGGCTTTTTTCAAAATGTTGATATAGGTCTTAGAGTGGAATTTATAAAGAGTTTTCTCATGCAGAGGTGAAGGCTCTAAGATGGAAATCCAGGGGTGGCCCAATAGATTAAGCCTCATGCAAAGCTTGTAGGTGGCCTCAGCTCTTTTAGGGGACCATGGATGATCTTTGGGCGGGTTAAAATCAAGAAATTTGGGTGTGTATATAAAGGCTGTTTTCATAATCTTCTGTCAATATAAGCGCCTGGTCCTAAGTGTCTTTTCTTCTCACGCGAGAAGACCTGGGCTTAATCAATAGTTCCATCTCCCTTTGAATGTCAATGCCTCCTTTGAATTGGAATTGGGCCTTCTCGAATACCCGGATGGCACGGGTGTTCGCTGAGCGTACCGTGAGCCATATTTTCTTGCAGCCCGATTGATGGGCGAGTTTCTTCATGAGTTTAGTCATGAAGGTACCGATTCCGCAGTCCCGGAATCCCTGCTTGATGAATATGAGGTACTCAGGGCACAGATCAGGGTTGGAGAGGTCAAGACCTGCATGGCCTATTATTCGGCCCCTGTAAGTTGCAAGTATAGTGTAAAAGTTAGACACTATTGACCTCAGCCACTTGTCGCGGGTCTGAGCTTCAACAGGGGGAATGCCGGCTTCAATACCCTTTGGCTCAAAGGAATCGTACATCTTTTTCAGCCCGGCGAAGTCCTCATCAGTGTAAGGCCGGATGAGAATGGAACGGCCCTTCCCGTCCTTGTATTTCACGGGCCAGGAAAATGTTATTTCACTCATCGCCCTGTTCCACAATGATTCTTCCCTCACCAGGGTATATCACCCTATTTTCCGGAGGTGTGTATCGTTCAGGCGAGGGCCATTTATCTGGGCGGGGCTCTGGACCCTCCAAGGCAACAGCGTTAGGGTGTCGATCCTTCATGGCAGGGTTTGACCTAATATCTGCTTCTGGCACTGGTGCGCTAAACTCTATGGGAATATTATTGGGATCAAAGGAATATATTGAATGGATGAATCCATGGTCCACTACCTCAGAGACCCAAAACCCGGCAGCTTCAAGCTTGTCCTTGATCTCCCAGAGATCTTCATCACTTTGCACCTCGATGGATACATGATCGAAGGCGAAAGGTCCCTTTACCGGAACTCCATGATCCTTCTCAGGGATCTTTTGGACCTCAGGCCATTCGAAGAATGCCATCATGTCATGTTCTGATATCTCAAAAAAATAATGTCTGTATCCAGGTCTTCCCAAGCCCACCACAAGGCGCATTCCAAGGAGGTCGCGCCAGAAGCGGATAGTGGAGTCCATGTCATTGGTAGCCATGGCAAGATGATTGATACCCGTATATT
>JALVSJ010000360.1 GCA_027024445.1 Desulfobacterales bacterium | reverse complement strand
TGCACAGGCTCAGGAAATGGGGACGTCAGGATCGCAGTCAAGCTTAAGCGGGTAAACCTCCTAGCCCATAAAAAACCCGATGGCCACAAGGACAGGTGTGAGGATGACCACAAGGACATTCAGGCCCATGAAGGGCATGAGCCGGGGAATGTCATCACAGTGCCGATAAGCCCCGTAAGAGGTGACTGCGGCCAGCGGGAGCGTGAGTAATCCCAGTATGGCCAAGCGCGGGAAGAGGCCCGAAAAGACACTGCTTATAATTGGCACATAAGTAAGCAGCATGAACGCCACATAGAGAAAGCTGCTTCGCCTCCTTCCGATCGTTATGGGAAGGTGTCTTCTACCTATATCTCGATCGGGCTCTACATCAGGAAACTGATTGAGCAGTAGCAGGTCACTCACGAGGAAAAAGGGCACCAGTGAAGCAACAAAGGAGACTACGGAATAAGAGCCTGTAAGGACAAAATGTGTGCCCATTACCATGAGAGGGCCAAAGCCCATGCCCGGAGCAATGAGACACAAAAAGGGACTCTTTGTGAACCACGTAGTGTAGAAGTATATTAATACAAGACCAATGATGCCCAATGGGAGGAGAAGGATTCCCCTTACGATGACAAAGTAGATCCCGATCAGGGCTGTAATAATGAATGTCATAATGGCAGTGGTTAGCGCATACCGTGAAGCAGAAGGATTCTCAGGCAGAGTTCCGCTTCCTCCGCTAAAAGGTGTTCGCTTGGTATTGAAATCAAGCCCACTTTTAAAATCAAAATATTCATTGAAGGCATTTACACTAATATGCGCTGCAATGGCTCCAACAAGACA
This sequence comes from Desulfobacterales bacterium, assembly GCA_027024445.1. GTDB lineage: Bacteria > Desulfobacterota > DSM-4660 > Desulfatiglandales > Desulfatiglandaceae > B111-G9. The sequence continues at coordinate 3,385 of JALVSJ010000360.1, read as the reverse complement.
CAGGATAGCGTGAAGTATGCTTATGCTTCCAGATGCCCAAAACGCAGTTGCCACGCCAAGCAGGACACATGCTGGAGTCAAGATCAAAAAGGGTATTCGCATTGGACCCAGTATGAGTTTCTGTTTTTGCAAAACTACCCCCCCCTTTAACAGTGAGATAAATCAAGCACATTTTGGTCACAAAATGTTAAGATCTTTAAAATGCAGGAACAGCCCCAAGTGAAAAGAATACCGATTTTATATCTGAAGCTCTGCTTTACATGCAAGGTCTTTCCGTGGGGTGAAAATTGTGAAGGTGGGAATTTTGCTGTCTGCATAAACTGAGAAATTGACAGATGTCGTGATAGGAAGTAAACTTAGTCAGTTAGACTAAATCAATAATACAGAGGTATCCTATGGAAACCATTAATATTCATGAAGCAAAAACTCACCTGTCCCGACTCGTGGAAGAGGCGGCCAAAGGAAAGGCTTTCATCATAGCAAAAGCCGGTAAACCTATGGTGAAGGTAGTCCCTCTGGCTGCAGAAGAAGGGGAGGATCAACGCCGACTTGGCTTTATGTCAGGGGAGATCTCAGTCCCTGGTGATTTTGATAATATGGGCGCCTCAGAGGTGAGAGAACTTTTCGAGGAGGGTAGGTGAGCGTGAAATTGTTGCTTGATACCCACGTTCTGCTATGGGCAGCCGGGATGCCTGATAGGCTTAGCAAATCGGCTTTGCGTCTGTTGTCTTCTCGGGAAAACAGTCTTTTTTTCAGCGCTGCAAGCATATGGGAGATAGTGATAAAACTGGGGCTCGGCAGGAAAGATTTCCGGGTTGATCCTTATCGGCTAAGGAGGGAGCTTGTTGCACACGGATACACGGAGCTTCCCATAATGGCTGAACATGCGCTGAGGCTGGAGTCCTTGCCACCACTTCACAAAGACCCATTCGATCGAATTCTCCTTGCCCAGGCTCGATCAGAAGGGTTGTTTCTTATGACCGCAGACTCTGCGGTGATCCAGTATGGGGATGGCGTTTTGGCCGTCTAGGATTCCTGATAGGAATCTTGCTTAGAATAAACCCCTAGGTTGCTTAGGTTGCTTCATGGGATCCAAGTGCTAGGGACATAATATTAGAACTTCGCGAAAGCTACACGGCGAGTATGGCCTGTGACACCCTTGTGCTAGCGGGCGCGCTAAAGCAGGTGGAAGTAATCCAGGCGAATGATTTTCATCAAATGGCAGATATTGCAAAAGCCCTTGCAATGTACCCGACTCTCACAGTTCATTTCCCGATTCCGCATTCGCGTACACACCTGATCAAATCTTATTCCTACGCGTAAGCCTGCCCGTTATTAGACCCGCAAATCACCGAATATCCCCCAAGGCCGGTACAAAAATGATTTTTGAAGGGGCAGGTTTTATCCGATGAATACACTGTATTCTTGTTCTTTGGGTTTAGGTCGGCATTATCGGGCCTGTGGGCTTACAGCGCAAAGCAAGAGCGCAGCTCAAGTTGACAGTAGATTCCCTCAGTTCAAGTACAACCTCCATGATACCTGAGAGCGTCGATGGCACAGAGTGACCTTCAGTGTTTCAAGCTGAGCAGGCCCTGGTGAAACCGCACGTCGCCGGCTTAACAGATAGCTTTGGAAATATATCTACGGTGGAGGTGTGTATGGACTGGAGCAAAGATTATGAGATCGGGATCAAGGTTGTGGACCAGCAACATGAGAAGCTCCTGAACATGATCAACAAACTGGAAGGCTCTATAGGGAAGGAAAATGTCCTGAAAGTGATGGGCGATATCTTGAGGGATCTGGTAGATTACGTGAAGTTTCATTTCCAGGACGAGGAAAAAGTAATGAAGCGGATATCTTATCCTGATCTTGAAAGGCACAAGAAACTGCACGAGGAACTGGTAGATCAGGTAACCGAAATTCTGATCAAGATAAAGAAGGGCGAGGTGATCACTGCCAGTGAACTAATGGGGTTTTTGCAGAGATGGCTCCTTGACCACATCATGGCGGAAGACAAGAAAATAGGGGAGTTCTTTTTTGCTTAGAGGAGGCTGGCCTTCTCGGTATTATAAAGTTATTAGCGAGTTGGCTTTAGTTTCTTGCCTGAATGGGAAGGCGGACGGGCCCGGGTTGCCTGGCATCAGTGGTTCAATAGTGTGGGTGGAAAACGGAGGTTAAAGGAAGAGCTATGCTCCAGGAACTGAGTGTCAACTTTAGTAACATTTTGCTTTCGCTATCCGATGCCATGGATATCGCGAGTCCGAGAATCGCTTCTCACCAGTTAAGGACAGCTTTTATAGCGTGGAAGCTCTCACTGACAGCAGGATTGCCTAAAGAGAAGGTTGAGAACATTTACCTGACTGCGCTGCTCCATGATGTTGGTGCCCTATCGCTGGAGGAAAAGATTCAACTCCACGCGGGATTCGAAAATGTGACTCCCGACACTCACTGTATTTTGGGAGAGGTGTTATTCGAACTCTCACCCCTGTTGAAACCATGTGCCAGGATTGTCCGAAACCATCATAGGGCATGGAGCGATTGGCGACAACCCATTGATTCCTCATATGTTACTGAATCGCAGATAGTATGTCTGGCTGACGAAATTGAACGGATGGTTCGGAGGAGGACCTATATCCTGCATCAAGTTGACAGGATCAGGCGCAGAATAGGAGCACTGAGCGGATCAAAGATCCATCCCGACATAGTAGATGTGTTCATGGATCTTTCACGATATGAAGATTTCTGGCTTGATCTGGCCTCACCCCGTCTTTATTCCCTGCTCCTTCATGTGGCCCCTTTCAGGAAGGTAGAGCTTGACCCGAAGCAGATCTCCTCCATGGCTTCGCTCTTTCGAAATATTATTGATTTCAAATCAAGATTCACTACCACCCACTCAACAGGCGTGGCTGAATGCGCGGTGATCCTATCCCAATACTTTGGTTTCACCACCGCAGAAATGGGCAAGATGAAAGTGGCTGGGTATTTTCATGACCTAGGCAAACTGGCCGTACCAAACTCTGTGCTGGAAAAGCCTGGGAAGCTGACCAAGGAGGAGTTCGATGTCATCAAACAGCATGCATACTTTACTTACTCTGTCTTGAGCTCCATTGAGGGATTTCGTGAACTGGCCGAATGGGCGGCCTTTCACCATGAAAAGCTGGATGGCTCTGGCTATCCCTTCCATATCACTGCGGACAGGATAAGCCTGGGGGCAAGAATCCTTGCTGTTGCTGATATCTTTACAGCATTAAATGAAGACCGTCCTTACAGAAAAGGGCTGGATAGAAAACGCGTTGCCGAGATACTAAGAGATCAAACCAAACATGGCTGGCTTGATGACAGGGTTGTAAATGTACTCCTGGAAAATTATGGAGAGATTTCCCCC
>JALVSJ010000359.1 GCA_027024445.1 Desulfobacterales bacterium | reverse complement strand
CGGAATTGTAAGAATAGATCACAAGAAATGTCTGGATTATGGTCCAGAGTGTGGCGAAGTTTGTGTGGAGAAGTGCCCACAAAAGATATTTCAGTATTACCGACCGTCGACCGCTGCCAAGCAGCAAAAAGAGGCAGAGGCCGCATAAAAATCGCAACTAAAATGATACAAGGAGTCAACCAATGAAAGCACAAAGCCTTGTGAACAAAGCCGACTCCCAGATGACACGTCGAAAGTTCTTGAAGATGTCGGGCTGGGTGGGTTTAGGGCTTGCCACACCCATCTTCGTCCCTGTGGGGGCTGAGGCTGTCCGATTTAACAGGAAGTATTATAAGGTGTCTGAGACTCGTTTGGATATGGGTACCTTTGTATCCATGACCTTAATCCATCCATCTCGCGATGAGGCTCAAGAGGCCATGGGGCTTGCCTTTGAAGAGATTAATCGTCTAACCCGCCTATTGAACAGGTTCAGCCAGAGCACTGCAGTGGGGGAACTCAACCGCGAAGGGATGCTTAAAGACCTTCCCCCAGAGTTATCCGAAGTCATAGGCCAGGCCCTCAAGTACTTTAAACTGACAGGAGGTGTATTTGATATAACAGTCGAACCCATTGTAGACCTTTATATGAAACGCTTCGAGAAAGGGAACAAAACTCCACCTAGTGAAGGACAGTTAGAGGACGCCCTAAATCGCGTAGGCGCTGAAAACATCGTATTCGACGGCCGTAACGTCACATTCCGCAAAGATGGTATGGGTATAACCCTCGACGGAATCGCAAAGGGCTACATTGTGGACAGGGCCTCAAAGGTGCTTTGTTCCGGGGGCATCAAGAATCATCTCATTAATGCCGGCGGGGATATCCGCACCATGGGCCAAGCCAAGGGTAAGAGGCCATGGACAATAGCGATACAGGATCCTCAAAAGAAACGCCATTATCCTGACATCATCAAAATGAATGACGGAGCCATAGCCACATCGGGCAATTATGAAGTCTATTTTGACAAGGAAAAGATGTTTCACCACATAGTAAATCCGACAACCGGTCGCTCACCCATCGAACTTACCAGTGCGTCGGTAATAGCCAAGACAACTATGGAAGCTGATGCCCTTTCCACAAGCACATTTATAATGGGCCCCACGCGGGCAATCCGGTTCATAAATTCTTTGCCTCGGTCTCAGTGTCTGCTCATTACCAGGAAGAACAAGATACTGAGGTCTGCGGACTGGAAAAACGCGACCACATAGCTGTCTCTATCCGCTCAATAAGTCTCTTCAAAGTGGGAGGACTGACTGCTGAAATAGCAATGCCTCCCATTTTGTTCTCTAAAGAAACCACAGCTTCTGGTGAGATGAGATCGGCTTTGTTCAACACCAAGAGGGTGGGGGTGTCCTGAAGATTCAAGTGCACAAGCACCTTGTTCACTTCCTCAATATGGTTTTCCATCCGTGGATGAGACGCATCCACCACATGGAGCAGCAAATCAGCATCGTCCAGTTCTTCCAGCGTAGCGGCAAAGGCATCCAACAAATCTTTCGGAAGATCTCTGATAAACCCCACTGTATCTGTTATGATGGCCTCCCGCTCCCTGGGGAATCTGAGCCTTCTGCTGGTGGGATCCAGGGTCTCAAACATACGATTTTTCACTTGGACATTACTGTGGGTAAGGGAGTTCAGCAATGTGGATTTGCCCGCATTGGTATAGCCCACTATGGAAATGACGGGTAGTTTTCTTGCATTACGCAGTCTCCTTCGAGTGCCTCTTTGAGCCCTTACCTCCTTCAACTCCCTTTTGAGCCGCGCAATCCTTTCATGCACCCTGCGTCTGTTTATCTCCAATTTGGTTTCGCCAGGTCCTCTTCCGCCGATGCCACCTGTGAGCCTAGACATTGCCGTGTTTTTAGTTGCCAGTCGGGGAAGCAGGTACTTGAGCTGGGCGAGTTCCACCTGGATTTTACCTTCGCGAGTCACTGCCCTGCGGGCAAATATATCCAGAATAAGTTGGCTTCTATCTATGATTTTTAGCTCTGTAAAATCAGTAAGATTCTTTACCTGAGCAGGTGTCAGTTCATGATTAAATATCAGCAAGTTTGAGCCATTTTGCAAACACATGAGAGCAAGATCGGTAAGCTTGCCCTTTCCGATCAGGAACCTGGGATCAGGTTTCCTCACACGCTGGACCACTCTTCCCACAACTTCAATATCATCAGACAGGGCCAATTCTTCGAGTTCATCCAGCCTTTCCTCCTCAACCCATCTCTCCCCTGCTGTAATGCCCACCAACACCGCGCGATCCCTGCCGCCGACCGTCGCCCCCGGCTGTAGCCTGGCCAACTCTGATTCCAAAGACAAGATCATCTCCATAAAGTCCACGGTCAAACGGCCAGTGTCTGGCACGCTGTGGATGCTCCATCCTTGTCCCTTGCTATTGGCCGGCAGTATGTTGGCATACGCAATGGCACCAGGAATCCCCCCTTCAATCACTTCAATGCTCACCATCAGGTCAAGCCGGAGAAGTACCAGGTCACTGAGGTCTTCCTTTGTGAGGGATTCGCCACTGAGGTGAGTATGGACACACCTCAGCCCCTTCAATCTTCCATGGCCCTGCCTGAAACCTGATAGGTCAGGAATCCAGATCCTGGACCTGTCGCCCACCACCACGTAGGCGACTTGCCCTGTCCTTGTAATCAGGACCGCTATTTGTCTGTTAAGCTCATAAGAAAGGTCTGCCAGTTGGCGGGCGAGCTCTCGTGAGATGATCTCTGAGGCAGGCACCTTGCGGCGGTAGAGGCGCTGGAGGCGTTTTTGTTGGCTGCCTCGAAGGCCTGTAGTCTTACCGTAAATTTTCTCGATAGGCTACTCCCCCTTCCTCCATCTTATCTCGCCAAGCAAACACATTGCTGCACGCTCTGTTTATTATTTTCTCACAAATATTGCCTGCAGACAAGAAGGAAGGGCCGCTCTAAACCGCGGCTTCTTCCTGTATGTAATTGCGAAATCTCGTGATCTCTTTCTGAAAAGTAAGTTTGAAGTAACCGGTTGGACCGTTTCGCTGTTTCGCTACAATGATCTCTGCCACATTGCGGTTTTCCTCTGTTGTGGGGTGGTAGACCTCATCGCGGTAAATAAAAACGATCACATCTGCGTCCTGCTCTATTGCTCCACTTTCCCTTAAATCAGCAAGCTGGGGTCTCTTGTTGGGCCTGTCTTCCACCTTCCGGTTAAGCTGAGACAGGGCCAGCACAGGCACGTTGAGGTCTTTTGCCAGGGCTTTAAGGGAGCGGGAAATTTCCGAAATCTCCAGTTGCCTTGACTCCGCTGACCTTCGCCCCTGGATGAGCTGAAGGTAGTCTACTATCACCAGGCATAGATCCCTCTTCCTTTTCAACCTCCGGCACTTTGCCTTCATCTCCAGAACGGTGATTGCCGAACTATCATCAATAAAAATGGGGAGTTCTGAGAGTCGATTCGCTGAATTTGTGAGCCTTGCCCAGTCACCATCCCTCAGAAAGCCGGTCCTGAGCCTTGTCGCATCAATTCCCGCGTCGAAACCCAGCAACCTTATGCCTAGTTGCATTTTGGACATCTCGAGGCTGAAAATGGCTACCCCTTTGCCTGTCTGAAGTGCGGCATTGTAACCAATGTTAAGAGCCAGAGCAGTTTTTCCCATACTGGGTCTGCCAGCAATAATTATGAGATCTGAGGGTTGAAGACCAGCAGTGATCCGGTCAAAGTCATCAAAGCCTGTTGGCACCCCAGTGACAAATCCTTCAGTGGCAGAGACACTCTCAAGTTTCTTGAAGCTGTCCTTGACCACATCTTGCATGCTTTGAAAGCCCTCTCGGACCCGCTCCTCAGCAATATCGTATATGGATTGCTCTGCAAGCTCCAACAATTCATCTGTCTCATTCCACTGTTGAAAGCATGACTCGGAGATGGTGGCACACTGAGCAATAAGTTTCCTCCGTACGGACAGGTCCTTCACTATTTCGGCATGGTGCACGACTCCTGCTGATGTGGAGATGGACTCAGCGAGGGAGATAAGATAATCATTCCCGCCTGTTTTATCTAGTAAGTTTCTTTCCTTGAGGTAATGCGACAGGGTGATAAGGTCAATAGGCTCATCCTCATTGTAAAGGGCTATCATTGCCTCAAATACCAGCCCATGGGCCTCTCTGTAAAAGTCATCGGGCGAGAGTATCTCCACAACACTATTCAGGGCGTCATTGTTCAAGAGTATGCTAGCCAACACGGCCTGCTCCGCCTCATTATTGTGAGGTGGCACCTTCATGTTAGGCAAAGGTGATTTTTGTTGTGCCCCTGCCATGGCATTTTTCCTTCCTTAAGATCAAAAACTGATCAAGTTATTCCTTTGCCCCTTCTGCCTCTACCCTGACTCTTAGTGTTGCAACTACTTCAGGGTAGACTTTCACTTTGACCTCAAACTCTCCTACCTCTTTAATTGGCTTATCCAGTACTACCTTTCTTCGGTCTACTACTATGCCCTGTTTTTCCAACTCCTGGGCGATATCAATCGCCGTCACTGAGCCATAGAGTTTCCCCTCCTCCCCCGCCTTATGCGTAAAACACAACTCCAAGGCCTCTATCTTTTCCCTTAGTTGCTCCGCCTCTTCCTTTGCCCTTAACCGTTTGGCCTCTATCTTCTTCCGGCGACTCTCCAGCAGTCTCAAGTTCTGCGGGGTTGCTTCGAGGGCAAATCCCTTAGGCAATAGATAATTCCTAGCATACCCATTGGCCACTTCCAGAATATCTCCCTCCAATCCCAAGTCATGAATATCCTGCGTCAAAATGATCCTCATAATATAATAAACCTCCTCATGCTCTTGTGTATCACTTCAGTCCAAACAAATCATTTTTCTATCGGTCGTGTCAGTTTTTTCCCATTCTGCGGAAATTGATCCACTGATCAAACAGCCCGGCAAGTGCTAGCAGCATCAGGAAAAACTGCTGTATAGCCACGAAAAAATAAACCACAGCTTTCACCCAGGAGGGGGCCCTGAATCTGTTGAGGAAATATGAGAGGATAGCCATGCCCTGAAAGAGGTAAACAGATCCCAAAACGATCAACAGATTCAGTGCAACAAATCTTATACCCTCAACAGGCAAAAATAAAGAGAAACCTGCAATGATCACACCCCATACAAGATACTCCGGGGCTTTCCACAGGGCCAGTTCTTCTGACTCAGACAAGGTAACCCCTTTTGACGAGAATAGTCTCACACTGAGAATTGCATTGGCCCAAACCACAAGTGCACTGCCTACAACCATAAGCGAAGGATAGACTTTGAGTAGAGCGTTTCGGACAGACTCGGCGTAGGCCTTGATCTCCACTGCCTTATCAGCAGGTAGCCCCATGGATTGATATGTTTTTGCAGGCACATTCAAATTGGCAGTTAAATAGCCCCTAATCATTTCCACCAAACCCTTGTCCTGCCCAATAGCGGCAAAGACAAGAGCGAGCACACCTATCCCGATCAGAACTGCTGTGCCAGAGCCTATGATTTTGCCGATGCTTAGCCTGTGCTGAAAGGCTTGGGCCATCCACAATCCCAAGATACCAAATTCAAGACAGAACAGGCCCAGCTTCCCAAAACCCAGCAACATGGAGATCACCACCAAGAACCCCACTACAATGCCCACAAATTGAAGCGCATTTCGCAGCGGTACGCCTGCTAAATAATAAACAAAAGGCAAAGGTGTTAAGAGGCCTATGAATAGTCCTCCGATGGGGATTACGGCCACCGCTGCCAAGAAGGCAGCTACCCATCCCATACATCCAATGATGTCAGGTATTCTCATTGGTTCACCGGCAAGGGCAGGGCCTGATTCCCCGATAGGCATAAGCCCCATGAGATCCCCTGTGAGGTAGGACTATCTCACAACAGAGGTAGTAAAAGGCAGCAAGGCCATGATCCTAGCCCTCTTAATGGCCAGTGTCAACATTCGCTGATGCTTTGCACAGTTTCCCGAAATCCGTCTGGGAATTATCTTGCCACGCTCAGTGGTAAACATCCTCAGGGTTCGCGGGTCCTTGTAATCTATTTTCAGGCTACTATCGGCACAAAATTTACAAACTTTCCTTCTGTGATATGTTCTTCTCGCTCTGTTGTACGCCATTTTATGCCCCCTCCTGTGTCATCCCGGATTCTTCTTCCCGCTCTTCCGGCTCGTCAGTCGCCGGAGTTTCCTCCTCCTGAACCTCCTCAGGAGCCAATTCCTTCTTCAACTGCTCAGGATCCGCCTTATCCCTCAGTTTGATAGTCTGGTACTTCATCACCCTGTCGTCAAGCCGCAGATCCCTTTCCAGCAAGAAGGTGATACCCGGAGGCCCACAGTACTGGAGCAAAATGTAAAATCCCTTGTCAAACTTTCTGACCTGATAGGCCAGATCCTTCTTGCCCCATTCATCTATCCGGATGACGACCCCGCCGTTTTTCTCAATAATCCCGTTGAATTTCTCTACGACCGCTTTGTATTCATCCTGGGACAGATCCGGGGGCAAAAGGTAAAGTGTTTCGTAGAATCTCATGGTCATCTCCTTTCGGCCTTTTGGAATGGTCCCACCCCTTGAGGCATCACTTCTGCCTTGCAGGTGGAACAAGGAGCCTTACAAAAATTAGCATTTATACTGTGGGAGAGCAAGAATGTCAAGGAAATAGGTCTCGCCTACCCATTGCTTGACTTTATATCTTCCTCCTTCTAAGTATATCTGGTCTTACATAACAGCATGGCCCATTTCCATAATGGAGGAAGCTAATGTGGGATCAAGAACTTGACATTGCCACCCTGGCCGCTAGAGAGGCAGGCGCTGTTCTAAGGAAAAGATTTGGCCAGGCCCATCAGATAATGAAAAAAGGGGAAATTGACCTGGTGACAGAGGCAGACCTGAAGTCAGAGTCCCTGATCCTGGAGATCATTTCCAGCCACTTCCCTGGCGACAATATATTGTCTGAGGAGACAGGTGACAAGAACAAACGTTCGGCAAGAACCTGGATAGTAGACCCACTGGACGGGACCACCAATTTCGCCCACGGCTTCCCATTTTTTTGTGTGTCTATAGCCCTTGAAGTGGATCAGAAACTCGTCGTGGGTGCTGTATACAACCCTTACATAGACGAGCTATTCCAGGCTGCAGGGGGCAGGGGTGCTACGCTCAACGGCCAGCCTATCCGGGTATCCACCACTGAGAATATAGGTGATGCCCTGTTGGCCACCGGTTTTCCCTATGACATACATCAGAGATCAGATGATGTCCTGGATCTATTTCGCAAGATGGTCCTGGTCGCTCAGGGGGTAAGACGAGCCGGATCAGCTGCCCTTGACCTGTGTTATGTGGCAGCGGGGAGATTGGACGGATTCTGGGAACAATCATTGAAACCATGGGATACTGCAGCCGGATGTGTTATATTGAAGGAGGCAGGAGGAATCCTCAGCACCTATAGCGGTTATGCTTACAGTCCATATGAGAATACCATTGTGGGCTCTAATCCCTTACTTTTCCCCCAGATACTTGCTATAACAAAGACTGCGGCCCGCCTGACTTAGACGTTGTTCAAGATCTCCGTAACCTCTTTGGTTTGAATACCCTTAATCGTAATTGCTTTTGTGCGCGCATGTTCGCCGGAGCTGATCTCTATATCTCCCTTGCGCACCTTGAAAAGCGTTGCTAGATACCGTACCAATTCCTTATTGGCTTTTCCCTTTACCGGCGGCGCAGCCACTCTTACCCTGTACACACCATCCTCTACCCCCAGGATCTGAGTTCTTGATGCTCCGGGATTCACCTTCACCCTGATCTTTGCCACAGTCATTTTCCCCATTGTGGTCTCAACCTGCCACCCTGACCGCAATCTGATAAAGGGTCTTAACCAGGAAACTCTGGAGAAAAATAATAGCCAGTATCGCGATGACAGGGGAGAAATCAAAACCGCCAAAACTTATTGGCAGTCGCCTTCTAATCGGATAGAGCACGGGCTCAGTTACCGCGTGCAGGAACCTTATTATGGGATTATAAGGATCAGGACTCACCCATGAAATGATCGCCCTTCCAATGATAATCCACATGTAAAGGTTGAGAGCAATATCCAGGATCTTTGCTACTGCTATTAACAGATTTGAAAACACAAACATACATCAATCTCCTACTCTACTATATAGTACGCACTGCTTCACCTCTCCTTCACTTCTAACCCACTCAACACCCCGTGGCACTTGCAAGCGGTGCCCAATAGCCATTTAGCAGGGCCCCCAGCCTCCAAAACAGACCGCAGCCTTAGCAAATCTCCTAACGTGTAGCCCCCGACACCAGCGGCCATCTGATGGCTTCTAACAATGTATAGCCTGAAGCCTTTAACATCTAGATCACTCAATAGCTTGTACAAAGGATTTTTCCGCTTCTCCCCTGTCACAGTGCAATACGGTGGTTCAGGGCAGTCATCGGGGCATCGAAAATCAGCATAGCTTATCAATAACGAACCATCGGCAGCTTCCCATACGTGAGGAAGCGAGTATTTTACTTCTGGCGGTATTGGAATAGGCTCTACCTGATAGCCTCTTTCTTTCAGAACTCTCTTTGCAAACTCCCACGCAAAATGAAAGGGAACTGCAGGTACTATCTCGGTGCCCTCTGGTAGACCCCCCTTATTTCTTATTAGATAATCAACCGCATCATCATGAATGAGTTCAATATTAGAGCCCCGAAGCTTACTGAGGGAATCCATATCCCTATCTACGACCCATAGTGCCCTCTGTCCTCCTAGTCCGAGAACCTTTACAGCCCTTTGGCCAAAGTGACCTGCGCCCAGTACCACCAGGGGCCTCATCCGGTGTGAGCTTCGTGAAACATCTGCGGTAGCTTCCATGTGCATATAAAAAGGAAAATAGGCATGCCAGAGCAGTCCATAAGCCGGGTTCTGTTCCCGGCACTCAACTCTGAAAAGGTATCTGGGATGCTCGGACCACCATCAAATAGTGGGAAGAATCCGGCAGTCCGTAGATATCTCCTCGAAGTTGAGTGCCGGGCAATGGCCATTCATCTAGGCCCACCGTTACCGATGGGCTCAAGCGACCTACCCGGGAGCTCGGGCGGACCACCCTCTAGCGCTCCCCTATTTGGTCTTGCTCCAGGTGGGGTTTGCCTAGCTCCCGCCGTCACCGACGGGACTGGTGAGCTCTTACCTCACCGTTTCACCCTTACCAGGCACTCAACTCTGAGCAGGGCTCATATTTGATGGCAGCAATTACCCAATATTGCTGTTCTCCTGGTACTGCAAAAGTACCTACTCAAAGTTGAGTGCCTGGCGGTCTGTTTTCTGTGGCACTTTCCTTCCCGTTACCGGGACTGGGCGTTACCCAGCACCTTGTCCTGTGGAGCCCGGACTTTCCTCCCCCCGGCACTCAACTCTTAAAGGGAACCCATGGCTTACCGCCTCGCTCCTACTTCAAGAAAGGCCTTGCATCACTTGCAGCTCCCCCCTAAGAGTTGAGTGCCGGGCAGTGGCCATTCGTCCTACTCTGACATGCCCTGGAAATTGTTAAAGAACTATTATCACATATAATTTATAATAATCTTTATAGAGGAAATTTCAATACCCCGTCATTCCTCCGCACCTTCGCCTTCGAGTTTGAGCTTTTCGTCCTCTCCCCAATATATTATCCTCTGACAATTGGGACAACTCATAAGGTTATCCCCTCTAATGAGCTCGTTAAACTTCTGCGGTGGTATCCCCATGTGACAGGTCTGACATACACCGGATATCACCGGGCTGACGGCTAGTCCCCCTCTCCTTTCACGGAGCATGTCATATCTGCTCAATAGCTCGCCATCCACCTTCTTGCACAATTGCTCTCTCTCCTTCAACAGGACGCCCAGGTAATCCTCCAGTTTCTTCATCTCTTGTTCTATGACCTTCCTGTCCCCGTCGACTTTCTTTTTGAGAGCTTTTAGATCTTTCACGCCTTCCTTTATCTCTTCCTCGAGTTGTTCTACTTGCTCCATCAATTCCAGGGCCTTATCCTCCAACAGACTCCTGGTTCTGTCCAATTCCTCAATTTCTTTTAACGCAGCCCTGTATTCCTTGTTTGTAGAGACACTTGACAATTTCGCCTGGCCTTTCTTTTTTCTGACCTCCACATCTTCTATATCCCTCTCAACCTGCCTTCTGTCCTTTTTCAGCGCTTCCAGTTTTTCCTTTGCTTCAGTTAGTGAAGCCTCGGCCATCTCGAGTTCACTGTCCAGTGAGGCTATTCGTGCAGGACACTCATCTCTCTTTTTCCTTGTTTCTTGAATCTTTTTGTCACAATTTTGAAGAGCAATCAACAATCTCATTTTCTCACGCAATGCAATCACCTCTCAAAAATAGAGTTATTTAATCAAAAACCTTACCTGGATACTAGAGGATCTGTTTCATCTTCATTAAATATAATGTCTACATCCCATCCTCTGGCCGTGACTTGCCTTTGGAGTTCCCTACTAAATTCCCGAAATGCCACTTTCTCAGTAGCATAATGCCCACCGTCAATCACAGCCAGGCCGAGGAACTCTGCCTCTCTCGCCTGGTGGTAACTCACATCCCCGGTAACAAGCAGATCGGCTCCCCTTGCCCAGGCCTCTTTAATAAGTGAGCCTCCTGAACCGCCCACCACTGCTACTCGCTTGACAATACGGGAGTCCTCCCCCACCACTTTGACACTATCAAGACCCAGGATCCTTTTAGCCGTTATAACAAACTCCGAAAGGGCGAGAGGAGAGGCAAGATCCCCTATGCGACCAAGTCCTGTTTTTGCTGGGCTTTTTTTCCTATCCTCTTCCGCCCCTAGTTCATCATGGGCAAATGGAGAACCCTTTGGCCCCTGCGCTACACCGGCCTGGCACAATGGCTCCACCTCCTCCAGCCCTAAAAGTTTCGCCAATATAGCATTGATTCCTTCGTGAGCGGCATCCAGGTTTGTATGGAGTGCTACGATGGACAGCCCCTGGCGTATGGCTTCATACACCACACCACCAGGATAATCGCCATCCCTTATGGAAGAAATAGGCTTAAATATCAGTGGATGGTGGGTCAGCAGCAGTTGGGCGTGCAGTGAGCCGGCGTATTCGACCGCCTGAACTGTAGGATCTAATGACAAAACTACCCGTTGAATGTTGTGATCTAGGGATCCCACCTGAAGGCCGGGGTTGTCCCACGATTCAGCCAATTCAACAGGAGCAATCTCCTCCAAAATCTCCATTAAGTCTGCGAGTCTTGGGGTTGTCATTCCTGATTCTCTATCTCATTCCGAACCACTGACAATCACTTAAAACCCAGCATCCCACCTTATGCCACCGGCCGCCTACACTGGCCTCGTGGACCGTGCTAACCGTCAAGAACTCCAATGTACAAACAGTCATCATAAAATGTACAAATTTAAGGGGCGCATCCCTCAACAGGATGCGCCCCTATGTCGCTAAAAAATTCTTAAGAACTTGTTCATGTCTGTTCTTTCATTCATGGTATTTGGTGGGCCCACCTGGCCTCGAACCAGGGACCTACCGGTTATGAGCCGGTGGCTCTTCCAACTGAGCTATGGGCCCAACATCACTCTATTAATTAGATTGCTCACTGAAAGAAAATTTGTCAAGCAAAATTCTCAACATCAATTCTCAATAAATCCCTTGAGCTTCTTGCTCCTGCTGGGGTGCCTGAGTTTTCTGAGCGCCTTGGCCTCAATTTGCCTGATTCGTTCCCGGGTGACATTAAAATCTCGCCCCACTTCCTCGAGGGTATGGTCAGCCTTCTCACCTATCCCAAAACGCATCCGCAATACCTTCTCTTCCCTGGGCGTCAGCGTCGCTAGAACCTTTCTGGTCTGCTCCGCAAGGTTAAAGTTAATTACTGCATCGGCAGGAGATAGCACCTTCTTGTCCTCGATAAAGTCTCCCAAATGGCTGTCCTCTTCTTCACCAATAGGGGTCTCCAAAGAGATGGGCTCTTTGGCAATCTTGAGCACTTTTCTCACCTTCTCCAAAGGAAATTCCATCTTTTCCGCGATCTCTTCTGGCGTTGGTTCTCTTCCATGCTCCTGGACCAAGTACCTGGATGTCCTGATTAGCTTATTAATAGTCTCAATCATATGGACAGGAATACGAATTGTCCTGGCCTGATCAGCTATTGCCCGGGTAATGGCCTGCCTAATCCACCAGGTAGCATATGTACTGAACTTGTAACCCCGCTGGTATTCGAATTTGTCCACTGCTTTCATGAGGCCAATGTTGCCTTCCTGAATCAGGTCCAGAAACTGAAGTCCCCTGTTCGTATACTTCTTGGCAATGCTGACAACCAAACGCAGATTAGCTTCAATAAGCTCGCTTTTGGCTTTCTTTGCCTTGTCTATGCTCTTATCGACTCTTTTCGACGTCTCTTTGAGCTGGCGAGGCGTCATTCCGGTTCTTTCCTTGAGACTCTTTATCAAGTTCTGCGAACGCTCTATTTTCTCTTTGACCTCTTCAAGTTCCTTCTTCTTTATCCCAAGAGGCTGAATAATTTCATCATCACTGGAAGCCTTGGCAATCTTGGGAAAGTGCTTCTTGATGTAGGAAATGGGCTTACCTCCCACTCTCAGCATACAGTCAGTCAAATCCTTTTCGGCCTCTTCAAGCTCCTTAACCGTATCCTGGAGCTTCTTCACCATTTTGTCCAACTGCCGCTTCTCCAGGCGGAAGGAGTCAATTAGCTCTCTTATCTCTTCTTTCTTGTGTTTTAGGTCAGACTGAAGTTTCTTCTTTTTCTTCTCTGTCAAACGCTCCTTTGCCATTTCCCGCCGTATCGCCATACACTCCTCGTGAAGTGCCTTGATCTGGTCTATAAGCTGGAGCAGCGAGGCCTTTCTTTCACCCACCTGCGTGTAATTGTCTTCATCTTCCAAGTCATTGATCACGTCCTTGAGCTTTACCTCGCCCTCTCTGAGTTGTTCGCCGAGTTCGATGATATGCTCTACACCAATGGAGCAATCCAGCAGTGCATTTAGGGCCTGTTTTTCGCCCTTTTCTATTCTTTTTGCGATCTCCACCTCACCCTCTCTAGTGAGCAGCGAGATGCATCCCATCTCTTTTAGATACATCTTGACCGGATCAGATACCCTAGCCCCTGTATCGGCGAGTTCTGGGCGGATTTGGGCCCTTTCCTCTGCCTTCATTCTTTTCTTTTTCAGCCTCTTAGACTTCTCAATTTCTTCCCTTGCCGACTCATCGATGACCATAATATCAAGCTCTTCAAACATCATCATGAGGTCATCGATATCCTCCTCCGAGGACATAAACTCCTCGGGCAGGTCGTCATTAAGCTCTTCATATGTTATGTAGCCTTTGTCCTTACCGATATCTATAAGTCTTTTTAGGTTTACCATATCGGTATTCTTAGCCATTCCCCTGACCTCCTTGTGGGCTCAATTTAGCATATCTTCATGGAGCCTTGCCCTTTCCCTCAAAAGGGTGTTCAACTGTTCCATGTCACCCCTTTCCCTGGCCTCACGAATGGAAGAGGTGATTCTTATTTCGTCAATTTTGCGTCTGATCTCTGAAGCCGCCAATTGTGCCGAGGCCTCATCGTAAAACGACGGAAGCATTAGTGCCTCCCGCAGTTCATTGCGCGCCCCTTCATCCTCAAGTTCCTCCAGCAACTGTTCGGGCGCAAACTGTCCCCCCTTCTTCAATTTATCGAAAAATCTCGCAATAAGCTTACATGTACATTCATCCTGCACAAATTCCTCCCAAGGGCAGTCCGATAAGTCACTGGCTACCTCGGGGTGATGAATGAGCAAGTTCAAAACATGCATATCTCTATTGTACTTTATTGCGAGAGAGGCCCTCAATGAACTTTGTGTAGCCCCCGCATCCGCTGATCCGCCCTCCCTTGATAGCTTGTCCAGTTCTTCCCATACTATTCTTTCTTTTATACCCACTGTCTCGGCAATCTTCGTCACATAGGCAGATCTCAGCATGGGGTCCTTCACCTCCAACAGCCGGGGCAGCAGCTCCCTCACGGCAGTGACCTTCTCTTCAAGCCCTTGGTTCCCCACCACGAGGGTCTGACTTAGGTAAAATTCCAGCAGCGGGGTAGCATTTTTCAGCATATCGGCAAAACGATCACTGCCAAAGGTATTCAGGAAACTGTCAGGGTCATGCCCCTCAGGCAAAAGCAGAGCTTTCGACCGAACCCCTTCGTTGATGAAAATGGGTAACCCTCTGAGCGCAGCCTTACGTCCCGCTTCATCTGAATCGAAAATCGTTATAATTTCGTCTACATATCCCTTTAACCTTCTAACCTGCAATGGGGTAAGGGCTGTGCCCAGTGTTGCCGCAGCATTTTTCAGGCCCCACTTCCACAGCGCCAAGAAATCCATGTAGCCCTCCACGATGAGGGCCTTTCTCTCACTGCGCATGTGAGTATAAGCGGCATGCAGCCCGTACAGAAGCGAACCCTTCTGAAATACAGCAGTCTCGGGCGTATTCAAATACTTGGGGTGACCATTGTCGAGCACCCTTCCACCGAATCCAACAGGACGCCCTTTCAGGTCAAAAATCGGAAATATTATCCTATCTCTGAACCTATCATAGTAGCGTCCTTTATTATTTAATATAACTAATCCAGCAGCTTCGGCAACGCCGGGGGGCACCTTTTCTCTACTTAGGTAATTGGCAAGCTTATCCCATTTGGGCGGGGCAAAGCCTAGTTTGAACTCCTCAATAACGGCTTTATCAATACCTCGACTTTTTAGATACGCCCTTGCCTTTTCTGCGCTACTTGAACCAACCAGCGTTTCGTGGAAAAACTTTAGGGCCTTTTGGTTGGCATTTATAATTGCCTCTTTTAGTTCTTTCCTCCTTTTCTCCCCCGGGCTCATCTGTCTCTGTGGAAGAGGTACTTGATATCTCTCGGCCAGGTCTTTAATGGCCTCTGGAAATGAACAGTGGTGATAGGCCATCCAAAAGGCAAAAATGTCTCCCCCTTTCTTGCATCCAAAGCAATGAAACATCTGTCTTTCACGGTTTACTGTAAACGAAGGTTCTTTTTCCGAATGAAAAGGACACAGACCCACGTAATTCTTTCCTGCTTTTCGAAGTTGGACAAAATTTCCCACCAGATCAACGATATCCGCAGATCTTTTGATTTCTTCCTTCACACTCTCATAGGACTCTCTGTCCATTGGTCCCTCTCACTTTCCCAGCCAGAGTCTTGGGAAAGTATGTCCGTTCAGGGGCAAGTTCGAAAGGTCATGATTGATATTTCTGGACAGTGGCTTGACGACATTGTGGGAGATCGAAAGCTGCCTGTCTCGGGCTTTATAAAGAAAACGGCTGTTAGCATAGTCAAACCAAGCAGCCCTTTGCACCTCAGGCGTCTAGTTGCTCAACAGTCTCTTGGCAATTTCACTGACGACCTTGCCTTCTGCCTTGCCGGCCAACTTAGACATGGCAGCCTTCATAACACGCCCCATGTCCTTTGGGCTGGTTGCATTGACCTCCGATATGACATCACGAAGGACGGATTCGATCTCCTGTTCACTCAACTGTTTCGGTAAATATTTATAGAAGATTTCAAGCTCTTGCTCTTCCTTCTTTGCTAAATCCTCCCTACCGCCTTTAGCAAATTCTGCGGCAGCTTCTTTCCCCTTGCGCACCAAAGATGAAACGACGGCTTGAATCTCCTCGTCCTTCAACTCTCTGCCCTTCTCTACTTGCTTGTTCTTGATTGATGTCTTGAGCATCCTAAGGCAGGAGATACGAACCTCATCTTTGGCGAGCATGGCTTCTTTGAGATCCTGAACGATCTGGTCTGCTAAGGACATGACCTAGGCCCCCTTCCAGGACATAAACTTTTAGTATACTCCATTTAGCTGCTTTGTCAAGAAGAAAATGTGTAAGCGTCACTGCTTTTGCACACAGATATGGCCTCTTCGAGTCTGAGCGTACCATCATACAGGGCCCTTCCCGTAATCAACCCTATGACACCCAGTTTTGCCAAAGGCAATATCCTTTTCACGTCGGACAGATCCGAGATCCCCCCAGAAGCAATGAGAGGTATGGAGGTCTTCCGGGCCATCTCCGCAGTGGCCTCTACGTTGGGCCCACTTTTCATGCCATCACGCAGCACATCAGTATAAACAATTGCCGAAACACCAGCAGACTCAAAGCGCTTGGCTAATTGGGAAGGCGAAACAGCTACCTCCTCAGTCCACCCCTTTATTGTCACTTTGCCTTCTCTCGCATCAATTCCTAGAATGATCCTACCGGGGAACCTCTGCGTGGCCTCAAATACAAAATCTGGGTCCTCCAGAGCCGCCGTTCCAATAATCACCCATCTTACCCCCTGCTCTAGGTAGGCCTCAGCCGTTTGAATATCCCTAATTCCGCCTCCCAGTTGTATTGGCACGGGCACCGAACTGGCCATCTTACGAATCACCGCACTGTTTACGGGAACCCCCTCGTGAGCCCCATTAAGATCAACCACGTGTATCCTTTCGGCTCCCAATCTGTACCATTTTTCAGCCATTTCCTCGGGGTGATCAGAGAAAACGGTCTCTTCCCACATCTTACCCTGCCGCAAACGGACACATCGGCCATCTTTCAAGTCAATAGCCGGAATCACCAGCATCTTCAGTCCCTTAAGCCTCTTGGCGATGGAATTTCTTTTACCACCCTTTCGAGCCCCATTAGAGCTAGTTCTCTAGCGCTCATCCATCTGCCTTTGCCCTTCAAGAAAGTGATCAAGTCCAATAGATTCTCTGCAAGAGAACGCTGGGTCTTGTCGAATTTTCCACCCCACAGCACCGCTCCATCAGGGATGGATACCAAACTGAGGGAAAAGGCCACAGAGGCTGCTCTTCTTACCCCATAGGCCTCTCCCTTACGTTCTCTCCACCTGTAAAGGTAGCCGACCACTAACAAGTCTGCTCCAAGCTGCTTGCCCACTTTAGCGTAAAACTCTTTTGGTCTCTCAATGAGTTTTGGATTTGACATCTCCAGGCTCATAGCCGCGGTCCCCACTTTTGTGGGGGGAATCAAGGAATAATCATCCCTTTCCAATAGCAGCCTATACAGGTTATCGGTGAGATCCCGAGCATTAGCGTCACTCACAGGCTCCGCCATGAAAACCGAGCCATTGATGGGATCTCTCACGGTCTTGGACCCTTGTCCCGCCAGAATTGCAGGTTCAAAACCAGCTACTGCCAGCCTGTCCCCGGGCTGGCCTTGGGGCCTTTGGTACCTGGCCGGTTGGCGAAAAAAGCTACAGGAAGAGATAAGAAATAGAAAAGTCAAACAGGCTGTGAAAGCTAAGTTCTTTTTCACCGGAGATACCGTGAGCCCCACTTATAGGACGCCTTTCGTGGAGGGAATTGCTCCTTTGAGGCGGCTGTCAATGCTACATGCCATGTCCAGGGCCCTTGCAAAGGCCTTAAAGATGGCCTCTGAGATATGGTGCGGGTCCTGTCCCCTTAGCAAGTCAACATGTAGATTCATCCCGGAGTGCACACTTACCGCCCTGAAAAACTCACCTAACAGGTCAATATCGAACGTGCCCGTGGAAGAACGCTTGGGCTCCACATTATATGAAATGAACGGCCGATTAGACAAATCCAAGACCACGCGTGCCAAGGACTCATCCATAGGAACAGTGGCATCTCCAAAGCGTTTTATACCAGCCCTGTCCCCAATTGCTTGTGCAAGCGCAGAACCAAAACATATGCCGATATCTTCAATGGTATGGTGGTGGTCCACGTCAATATCGCCACTTGCCTTCAATTCAAGGTCCATAAAACCGTGGACAGCAAACAAAGTTAACATATGGTCAAGGAACGGAATGCCAGTGTCAACATCTGCTTTTCCTCGTCCATCCACCGATAATCTTACCTTGATCTGTGTTTCCTTGGTTTTGCGTTCAAGTTGAGCAGTTCGCTTCACTATTTGACCCTCACATTAGTTGCTCAGAACAAATCCAGACGGCCCAATCGCCTGATGCCGCTCCCAAAACCACCATTGCCGTCTTCAAACACCGGAGAAAATACATCCCCCCCATTCACGGAGGAAAACCTCTTTTGCGGCCTTTAAAGCGGCAATAAAAAAATGGTGGAGATGAGGGGAGTCGAACCCCTGACCTGTACGTTGCGAACGTACCGCTCTCCCACCTGAGCTACATCCCCACGTTTTCGTTTGACATTCCCCCTTAAGGGCGCCACCCTGGCGATAAATTCGGGCGAACTCTATGTGGTTATTCTTTGTAAATTTATAGTATAATTGACCGAACAAGACAAATCAATAACTTTCTCGCACCTTGCGTATAAACCATTTGACTTTACCCCCATTTTTGAGGAAAATAAAATGTTGTGCCCCCGTAGCTCAGGTGGATAGAGCACCAGATTCCTAATCTGGGTGCCGCATGTTCGAGTCATGCCGGGGGCACCATTTTTTCCGTTAAACTTGATGGATTCCCCCAAGAGTTCTGAAATCGTCATGCCGGATCCCCAATCGCGTCCGGCACAGACTTGTGCGGGAATGACCAAAGCGAGTATCGTTTGACTTTTTATAATTTCATCAAACTTATACACCGCTCGGAGAACCGGGTGCTGGCTTTTGTGATTGACCTGTCGGACATAATTAGTTATTATTACTAAATTTTAGTGAAGGAGCCATGACAATGTACGCGGTGATTCAGACAGGAGGAAAACAATACAGGGTCTCGCCGGGAGATCAAATCCAGGTAGAAAAACTCCCATTCAAACCTGGCGAGGAAATAGCCTTTGATAAGGTTCTATTGGCCTCTGATGGTGAAACCCTCAAGGTGGGCAAACCTTATGTAGAGGGTTCCAAGGTTGTTGGTAGAGTTATTAAGCAGGCAAAATCAAAGAAAATAGTGGTTTTCAAATATAAGCGCAGAAAGAACTACAAACGTAAGAAAGGCCACAGACAGTATATTAGTCTAGTGGAAATTGAAAAGATTGAAGGCCTTGGCCAATAAATCTGGCTAGACAGGAGTAATGCAATGGCTCACAAGAAAGCAGGCGGAAGCTCACGCAATGGCCGCGATAGTGCCGGTAAGCGATATGGAGTTAAACGGTTTGCAGGCCAGAAAGTAAAGGCTGGCAGCATTCTGGTGCGACAGAAGGGCACTCACATTCACCCGGGAGAAAATGTGGGGCTTGGAAAGGACTACACCCTTTTTGCGAAAATAGACGGTGTGGTTGCTTTTGAACGCCTGGGAAAATACAGAAAAAAGGTCAGCGTTTACGCTCCTTAGCAACGGCGCCTCACCCAGCCCTCCTCCCTCGGAAATACCATGGCCTTTGTAGACGAGGTAGTACTCACTGTCCGCTCCGGTGATGGAGGGAGGGGATGTGTAAGCTTTAGAAGAGAGAAGTATATCCCCAAAGGAGGTCCTGACGGGGGTGACGGGGGCGAGGGGGGTGACGTAATTTTCACGGCCACCACAAGGCTTTTTACCCTTCAAGACTACATCTATAAACCCCACCTTAGGGCCAAGAACGGCCATCCCGGACGCGGCAAGAATCAGGCCGGAAAGAAAGGCCAAGACCTGGTGTTAGAGGTTCCCGTAGGTACTGTGGTCCTCGATGAACAGTCGGGTGATGTCCTTGCAGACTTGGTCGAGGATGGCCAACAAGTAGTAGTGCTGCAGGGAGGCAAGGGAGGCAAGGGTAATAAGCACTTTGCCACTGCCACAAACCGCACCCCGCGGTTTGCACAGCCAGGGCAGCCTGGCCAGGAAAAACGGCTGCGCCTATCCCTCAAATTCCTAGCCCATGTTGGCTTGGTGGGCCTCCCTAATGCCGGCAAATCCACACTGCTGGCAAAGCTCACCCATGCAAGACCACGAATAGCTGATTATCCCTTTACCACACTTGTACCGAATCTGGGGGTAATGGAAATCAGCGAAGGTCATGGGATCGTGATCGCAGACATTCCGGGTCTGATTGAGGGTGCGAGCCAAGGTAAAGGTCTAGGAATACGATTCCTCAAACATATCGAGCGCACCCAGCTATTGATTCATGTCTTGGATATCACTTACAGACCATCGTCTCACCCGCTCGAGGACCTTTATATGATTAGAGAAGAAATGAAGAGTTACAGCCCAGGACTCCTTGAGAAGCCCTGGCTGGCTCTCATTAACAAAATGGATCTACATGCCAAGAACGGCTCTTGCCGGGACCTGGATCAATTGGTAGGCGGTCTGAGGGAAATGGGTGTAAAGTGGTTTTGTGTATCCGCGCTCACCTGTGAAGGGCTTGACGTGGTAAAGGAAGAGGTGTCCAAATATTTTGCCCAGAAATCTTCAGATTTGATGAACTCTTACAAAGCCGTCAAATTTGATTGAGTAATTATGGAAGCTCAAAGGGAAGAAACAGTCGCTGATTTTAGAACGGCTTTGCTTAGCCGGGTGAAAAGAACAGTGATAAAGGTGGGCAGCGGTGTGCTTACCGGCCCGAGGGGATTGAATCTCTCCGTGATCAAACACCTTGCCTCCTGCATTAACGATATTAAGCAAAAGGGTATCGAAGTAGTTCTGGTTTCCTCCGGTGCAATTGCCTCAGGTTTCAAGAAGGTGGCCTTGGGGCGCAAACCTAAAACCATATCTGAAAAGCAGGCTGTGGCCGCAATCGGCCAACCCGCCCTCATTATGGCCTGGGAGAAGGCCTTTGAGAGACATGGGCAAAAGGTCGCCCAGATACTGATTACTAGAGACGACCTGACCAACCGCCGCAGGTACCTCAACGCACGAAATACCCTCAGGACTCTGCTGTCTTGGGACATCATACCCATCATCAACGAAAACGACACTGTGGTGGTAGAGGAAATAAAGCTCGGAGATAATGACAACCTGAGCGCCATGGTTACTAACCTCGTAGACGCCCATCTGCTGGTGAACCTGACCGACATAGACGGATTATTTGATAGTGATCCGAGGGACAATCCCGATGCCAGGCTTATTCCAGTGGTGGAGAAAGTGGACAGCAAAATCAAGAACTTTGCCAGTACGATTCCCGGCTTTCTGGGAACTGGTGGCATGAGCAGCAAGATAGCCGCTGCCCAAAAAGTTGCTCTGGCAGGGATACCCGGTATTATTGCAAACGGATTGCGCCCCGGCGTCCTAAGAGACATATTTGAGGGCAGGGCAATCGGAACTTTCTTTTTGCCCAGAGACGCCTCGCTGTGTAAGCGCAAACACTGGATTGCCTTTGCCAAAGCACCTAAGGGAGAACTGGTGGTGGACAAGGGGGCTGAAAAGGCAATTTTGTTCAACGGCAAGAGCCTGTTACCCTCAGGTATCATGGAAGTCAGGGGTAAATTTGGCGTAGGAGATTCCGTGGTCATCAGCAATGAGCGCGGAGAAAATATTGCTGTTGGACTAGTGAACTATCAAGCTGTGGACCTAAAAAGAATTAAGGGAATAAGGACAAGTAAGATATCATCCGTACTGGGATTCAAGCACGCCGATGAAGTGATTCATAGGGACAACCTGGTACTGACAAGTGAGACTGAAGAAGGAGTGGAAGAATGTCACTTCAAGAGTTGATCTACAATATGGGGCAGCAAGCGCGCGGCGCCGCCAAGGCATTGAGAACGGCTGGCAGAGAAAAAAAAGACGCTGCCCTTCGGACCATGGCGAGGCTCCTTGATCAAAGGAGGCAGGAGCTTATAAGGGAGAATGACAAGGATCTTCAGGGCGCTCGCAAGGCTGGCCTTTCAACAGCCATGATCGACAGGCTCACCTTGAGCGATGCTGTAATCGATGCCATGATTCAGGGGCTGGAAGAGGTGGTCGGTCAGCCTGACCCTGTGGGTGAAATTACTGGTATGTGGAAGAGACCCAACGGGATTGTGGTAGGGAGGATGCGAATTCCTCTGGGCGTCATAGGGTTTATTTATGAGTCCAGGCCCAACGTCACCGTTGATGCGGCAAGTCTATGCCTGAAGTCGGGCAATGCGGTGATTCTAAAAGGAGGCTCTGAGGCGATCAACTCTAACCTTGCCCTTGCTTCAATACTAGAGCACGCCTTGAGTGAGGCCGGGCTCCCACCAAAAGCTGTGCAGGTTGTACCCAGCACTGATCGAGAAGCCGTAAGGCTCTTGGTCCAGATGGAAGATCATATAGACATCATTATTCCAAGGGGCGGCGAAGGCCTGATACGATTCGTTGCGGAAAACTCAAAAGTCCCTGTTTTAAAGCATTACAAGGGCGTGTGCCACATATATGTCGATGAGTCGGCTGATCTGCAAATGGCCCAGGAAATATGCTTTAACGCTAAGGTCCAACGTCCTGGTGTATGTAATGCCATGGAAACAATGCTTGTTCACAGGGCGGTAGCCACTAAATTCCTGCCTCTCATGTGTGAACGTTTCAGGAAAGCAGGTGTGGAACTTAGGGGATGTCCCAGGACACTGGAAGTCCTGCCAGATTTGACTCGAGCAACTGAACAAGATTGGTATGAAGAATATCTTGATCTTATATTGGCGGTAAAGGTAGTCTCAAGTATGGAGGAAGCCATAGACCATATTGATAAATATGGTTCGAATCATACGGAGGCCATAGTAACCAGTGACTATCTGAGGGCCCATCGCTTCCTTGCCCAAATAGACTCTTCTGTAGTATTGGTTAATGCATCCACACGCTTTAACGACGGGGGACAACTGGGTCTGGGCGCCGAAATTGGCATAAATACTTCTAAGCTGCATGCCTTTGGTCCCATGGGGCTGAAAGAGCTCACGACAACCAAGTTTGTGGTCTTAGGAAATGGCCAGATCCGGAGCTGATGTGTAATACTGAAACTTGGATAAACCTACCGTTTAGATATCCAAGTGTTGCTGTCTAACGGATTATGGGCACTGCCACTATGAGCGAGAGGTAATCTTGAAGTACGGCATTTTTGGTGGAACCTTTGATCCTATTCACATGGGCCATTTACGAACTGCCGAGGAAATGGTTCAGGAACTGCGTCTAGCCAAACTTTTTTTGATTCCAGCTTCTACCCCGCCTCACAAGCACAGCAGCCCAGTTTCAGATTTTTCTCATCGATATGAGATGGCGCGAATAGCTGTTCAGCATTCTCCTTCTTTAGAAGTGCTGGACATTGAGGCAAAGAGAGATGGTCCCTCTTACTCTGTAGATACGGTCAGGGAATTGAGATCTTCCCTGGGTCAACAAAATGATTTATATTTTATAGTGGGTATTGAAGGGTTCCTTGAAATCCATACGTGGAAGGAGTACCGTTCTATTTTTGCTTTGGCCCATGTTGTGGTAGTGGACCGCAAGGGGCATAGATATGATGAGATTTTTGCTTATTTGCGAAGGCTGAAAGTCCAATATGAGTTGACATCTGACCCTGACACCGTCATCTTAGGCCCTGGAAAACGGTTACTTCACAAGTCCCCTACGCGCATGGACATATCATCAACACAGATAAGAAATTTAGTCAAAAGAGGGCTGTCCATAAGATATCTTGTTCCTGATCAGGTAATGGACTACGTGCTCGCAAAAAAACTGTATAGATGACATGAAACCTCTTGATAAGGCAAAACTTTGTATGGAGATCATTTCCGAAAGAAAGGCCATTGACCCGGTCCTTTTCGAGGTGGGCAAGCTCACTTCCATAGCCGATTATTTTCTAATTGCCAGCGGGAGTTCCAGTAGACAGGTCCAGGCCATGGCCTCCCATCTGGTGCGCAAAATGAAGGCAGCAGGTTTTAGGGCTTACGGCCTAGAAGGTCAGGAAGAGGGACACTGGATACTCCTTGACTACGGCGACATCGTCATCCATCTATTCTATCAGCCTTTTAGGGAGTTTTACGATCTTGAGGGCCTTTGGATAGATGCACCCAAGATCACTTTTGTCGAACCTGACCATGCGGGAGATTAGAATATTGGCTATTTCATCTGGTGGCAAGCACCTCCTTTGTATTATTGTCCTAATCACACTCTTTTTCCTAACAACCCAGCCTCTAGCACCCCCCCTTGCAAGAGCGTTGTCAATTGAAAGAGAAACAGAGTTAGGCCAAAAATTTTTGGCTAGCATCAAGAGCCATTTTCAGTTCCTGGATGATGAATTTGTTCAAGATTATATCAACCGATTGGGACAAACCCTTTCCCGAGGAATTGATGTCAAACCTTTTCCATTCCACTATTACATAATCAAGCACAATGATCTCAATGCATTTGCCGGCCCAGGAGGGCACATCTTTATTTTTAGCGGCCTGATTTCCTCAATGGACAATGTGGATGAACTGGCCGGAGTTCTGGCCCACGAAATGGGACACATAACCGCTCGTCACCTGTCCGAGCGGATAGAACAAGCAAAAAAAATCAGTCTAGCAACCATGGCAGCCGTACTGGCCGGGATTTTCATTGGGGGGAAGGTGGGGGCAGCCCTTGGTACTGGCTCTGTAGCGGCCGGGATCCAGACCCAGCTCCATTATAGCCGTGAAGACGAGCGTCAGGCAGATCAGCTAGGGTTCAAGTATTCTACTCTGGCCGGTTTCCGTCCCTCAGGGCTGATACAGGCACTTGAAGTAATTCAGAAAAATTCATGGTTGGATTCCAATAGAATGCCTCCCTATCTGCTGACCCACCCAACAGGGCCCGAACGTATTTCCAATCTTGAAAGCATGCCTCAAGGTTTTCATCCTCATCCCAATCCCGAGGCAGACCAACTCAGGCAACAGTTCCCTATCTTTAAGACAATTGTTCAGGCAAAAGCCGGCAATCCTGATCAGATGGAACAGGTTTTCAAGAAAGATCTACAGATAGGCAAGAATGTACCCCTTGCCCATCTGGGCCTGGGCATCGTTTACAAGACAAAGTCCGAATACACCAAGTCTGTGGGGCATTTGAAAGTTGCTCTGGCCGCCATGCCCTCCTGTGCAGCTATTTGGATGGAATTGGGGCAGTCCTACCAATTGACAGGGCAAAATGGCGAGGCCATCTCCTTGTTTGAAAAGGCCCTGCGCCAAAATCCGAACAACCGCAAAGCAACATTATTATTGGCTGAGTCCTATGAAAATTTGGGAGAGTACCAAAAAGCCATATCTTTACTCAAAACGCTCTCTTTTTCTGATAGTGTTGAGCCAAAAGTGTACTACCTCTTAGGCATGGCCTATGGTCGGCTTAGCCGTCTTGCCCTTGCCCACTATTACTTTGGTCTCTATTTCAAAAAAATCGGGAGACGACAAAAGGCAAGATTTCATTTTCTGGAAGCTAAACGCCTGGCCAAGGGTGATGTATCCCTCCAACATAAGATAGAAACCGCTTCCAAAGGAATTCTTTAGTATTTTTTTGCCGTGCGACCTATCTTTGCCCTGAAACTCCCGGCTACAAAACTGTGCTGTTCATCAGGCAGGCACACATAAATGGAACCGGGGACAAAATCACCTTCCCTTTGCCCTATCCGTAGCACCATGGAGTAGCCGCCAGAGTAGATCTTGATTTTCGGCAGGTTTTTCCCCTTCTCCATCCTGCTCAGGTGCACATGGGGCACACCATATTTATGTTTTGTGGTTGCACGAAAAACGGTCCCATAGGGCTCTTCTTCCATGCTCTTGAAGGTGAAAATTTTTATTTCTCTGTCAGCGAAAAAATTCTGCCCCTGTCTCAATGTCAGGATTCCATTTTCCAGCATGGCATCCTGGACGCGGAATGGCTCACCATGGATCATACCAGCGGCAGGGCTCGCGGGGATGTTGACGCCCTCGAGGTCTGCCCTCCACATGGCCGCCGTGGTTTTGACCGGAGCAGCCTCAGGTCTCTGGGTATATTTCCCCGCCAGGGTCTTTGCCTTTTTCAGATCTGCCGTGGCCTTGTCCATTTGCCCCAGGGCCTTGTACACCAGTGCCCTGTTGTTGTATAAGTCTGGATCATTTGGCGAGAGCTTTATTGCAGCGTTGTAGTCAGCCAGGGCGCTGTCAAGTCTGCCCAGGCGAAAATTCGCACCTGCCCTGTTGCAATAGGCATCAGCAGCCTTTGGGTCATACTTTATGGCAACGGCAAGGTCCCTTATGGCCTTGCTATATTGCCTCTTTTTCAGGTATGCCAGTGCCCTGTTGTAATAGCTGTCTGCATCCAGCTTGTTGCCTCTAATGGCACGGGTATACTCTTTGATTGCCTGGTCAAATTTCCCCATCATGTAAAACGCAAGTCCCCTGTTATAATAGGCCTCGGGGCTGCCATAATGTTTGGAACCAAATTCCATGAGGCCAGCAATTTTCTTTGAATTCTGTCTACTTATCTCTCCTGCCCTGGGCATTTTCCAAGGTGCTTTTCTTTCTTTCACCGGCTGTAGTAGGCTTCGCCTTTGTTTTCTAAACGCTGGTTTAGCGCTAGGTAGGGGCGTCAATCTTACGTTGCCTGGCTGCAGCGTCTTCATTTTATTCATTTGCGCCAACTGATTCATCATGATAATTGCCATTATGGCCTGGTTTTTCACCACGCTGAACACCCCGTACATTGCACCCAACCCAAGGAGAACGAGTAGTGCCACGGCCACGACATTTGTCTTCACCAGCGGGTAGTGCTCAACCTCAGGTTCAGGCCCTACCCTGAGCCCCTCTATCTGCCACTTATACAGCCAGCATATTGACCATGGGGTAAAAAGTTGTAAAGTCACGGCATTAAGAATCCAGCTCAACAGCGATATCTTCACAAACCCGCCAAAACCTGCCCCAAAACTGGTCCTTTCCCCTCCATAGAGGGAGTTCTCCTCTTTCCATGCATAAAAGCGATACACCCCCCAGAGGTAGTAGATACCCAGGGTCAACATGGGGAGTATTACCAGATGGATTAAATAGAGAAAAAACAAGGAGCCCCCCGTACCATTGAAAGCACTGGGCTTACCTGAAACCAGGGTATTCTCCATCTTCCACTTGAGGATCTTTGATGCTGCCCATGGCGCATATATTCCAAGGGTGACCAGGGTAAGAAGCC
Source organism: Desulfobacterales bacterium (assembly GCA_027024445.1). Taxonomy (GTDB): domain Bacteria; phylum Desulfobacterota; class DSM-4660; order Desulfatiglandales; family Desulfatiglandaceae; genus B111-G9. Next base: position 5,775 of record JALVSJ010000359.1, on the reverse strand, counting down.
CCTGGATCAGGGCCAGTATTAAGAGCTCTCCGCCGCGCCCCGTGAAGGATACATCTTTGCCTCTGATTCTGGTATGTGAGGCCTTAAGCCCCCATAACCTGCACAAGGCCCAGGGCATATAAATACCAAAAGTAAGTGTGCCCAAGATCAGGAGATGAATAAACACGGTGGGGAAATACTGCCCTCCGGTTCCGGTAAATTCGCAGTTCCCTTTGTCCATTGCTCCCCTCCTGCGGTATTTCAGACAGGTGGTTCAAGCAGGCTTGTGCGTCCTAACTCTTACAATATATTAGTGTATCGGACCGGTATGAATAGGGCATTAGGGATTTGTGGAGGGGATCTCATTAAAGGTATTCTTTCCTTGGAGGACAAAATACTTCAATAACTACAGAGTCCTCGAGTACTTCGGCACGATGAGGCACTCCCCCGGGTACACACCAACTGTCACCAGGCTTCAATTCCATAGCCTCGTCCCTAATAAACAACCTCAACTTGCCTTTGACCAAGTATCCTGTTTGCTCGTGTGGGTGTTCATGATCCGGTACGCCTTTTCCCGCCTTGATTCTGAACTCGCAGAGCATTGTCTTGTCACCATGTACCAGGGCTTTAAACTCCACACCTTCCCCAAGATTCTTGTATCCACTTTCCGTCCTTTTATAGAACATGCTAACCTCCCACTGAGATCAATCCTTCCTTCGCCCTTGACCAAGAATTTTCTTGATTATCGCCGCATCGGGAGGAGGAAAGCAATACTTGTTAAGTTCTTCAGGTCTAACCCAGCGAATTTCCTGCGACTCTTTACCCGTTGCCCGACCGCTCACAATGTCACAGTTAAATACGTAAAGATCTACGATACGATCTTCATATTCATGGATTGCCCGGGCAAACTGTTCCCTCACTTTCACTTCCAGCCCCAATTCTTCCATAAGTTCCCTTCTGAGGCACTGCTCCAAATTTTCCTCATGCTCCTTCTTGCCACCGGGAAACTCCCAGAATCCTTCCATATGGATCCCCGGTGGGCGTCGGGTGATCAGAATCTTAGGGCCGTCCCATACGAGCCCTGCCGTCACTTGCAGGTGAGGCTTATTCTCCGACCTTTTCCTCAAAACCCCGTAACCTCAATTTCAGATATGCGTCTGCAGCTTCGTCATTATTAGGATCAAGTGCGATGACCCTTTTATATGCAGCCATTGCCTCGCCATATTTCTCATTCTTTTCTCTCAGCTTTGCCAGATGTAGCCATAGCTCCACATTTCTTGGCTCCAGTTTAAGGATACTTTCCATCTCGGCCATGGCCTTGTTTTCTTTTCCAGTCTGAAGATATGCAAAAAGCAAATACTTATGCAGTTGCGCGTTCTTTGGGTCCTTCCCGATGGCCCTTTTCATCAAAGACTCAATGTCTGCATAAGCTCTCTTCGCCTTAAAGGCCTCAAAGAGATAGGCATACACCTCGGGCTCCCCAGCCCCTAATGCCAGGAGGGTCTTTGCCTTCTCTACCGCTTTATCCGTCTGCTTTGTCTGTTTATAAATATCAAAGAGGAGGGAATGGGCCGAACTGTCCCTAGGTTTGAGGGCCACATACTTCTCCAGATAATATGAAGCAGACTTGAGCCTGCCGGCTTCATATTCCAGTGCACCAAGGTTGTAAAGGACTGTAGCGTTTTTGGGTTGAAGCTTAAGGATTCTCTTGTAAATATCTTTCAGTTCGGTTTTGTTCCCGCTTTTCTCTGCAACTTCCATCATCAGCATGAGCGCTTTAAGTGATCTGGGCTTCTTCTTGAGAACCTGGCTCAAAAGTGATCTTGCCTTCTTGAATTTACGCTTTTCAATATAGTGTTGGGCTAACCTAATTCGGCCCTCTGTGTCTGAACCCTTCAGCTTTACTGCCTTTTCCAGATAAAAGTCTGCTTTGTCTTTCTTCCCCAGCCTGTCATACAAGTATGAAAGGTTGTAGTAAAGGTTCTCATCATTAGCATGCAGTTCAGAGGCTTTCCTGTAATATTTAATTGCCTCCCTCGTCCTCTTTGCTTTGGCATTCAGGTAGCCCAGTTGCACATACAAATCAAATTTCTCATCAGGTGTCGCCAGCTTGAGGATGGCCCTGTACTGAGAGATCGCTCTGGACAGCCGGCCCCTTTTCTGGAGCATCTCTGCCAGTTCATACCTGGTCTGCTTATCAGATGGGTTTAGGTCTATAAGCCTTTCAAGGGTAGATATAACTCCTTTGGTATTCCCTGCCTTCTTGTATATTTCCAGGAGCTTTCTCAGCACGCCTTCTGAAGGGGTCTTTTGCACTTCCTCTTCCAGGAGTTTGGTGGCTTTTTCATACTGGCCGGCAGCAAGGTATTCTTTCAATAGGCGCTGGCGAATTTCCTCACTTCCAGGCACCTTAACCACGGCCTCTTCGAGTAAGGCTATACGCTTTTTCCTGTCAATGATTCTGGAAGCCTTCTCCAGCCAGTCTCCCACAAACGGCCTCACAAGAAAGGTGATGTGGCCAGCCTCCTGGTTGTAATACTTTATCTGCACTTTGAGTGTCGGCTTGGTGAACGCAGCCTCTTCAGGAAGGAGATCAATAACCCGCATTTCATCATACATGAGGCTTTGGGCATCGAACATCCTGCAGTATAATCGGATACCAATGTTAAAAGGGACATTGGTGGAGACCTTGAGGATCTTTATCCTGTCCTTGGGGTGAATCGTCAGTTTTTCACCCGATAGCAGGCTCTGGGTCTGATCATTGACGCGAATAAGGAGGGAGTAAAGGGTTGGCTTTACGGTGTGCATCCCCTGCCATACCCTCCACCCCAGGGCGATCAGTGCGAGAATTAAGAGGCAGAGAATCCATAGCGCAATCCTGTTGCTTCGCGATCTGGGTTTCCTTCTCTTTCGGTAGCTTCGGGTGTCCACTGCAACCGGTGTTACTTACGCGATGCCTTCTGATTGCCACTGCGCTCCCAGATCAGCAATATGGGGCTCGCGATGTAAATTGATGAGTAAGTCCCTACTATTATCCCGACGAGCATGGCAAAGGCGAAGTCATGGATCACTCCCCCCCCCAGTACAAATAATGCCAGAACAACAAACAACGTGGTTGAAGAGGTAAGAACTGTTCTACTAAGGGTCTCGTTAATACTCTGATTCATCACCTCCACAAACGGGCGCCTTCGGTACCTCTTCAAGTTCTCCCTGATGCGGTCAAACACAATGATTGTATCGTTGAGTGAGTAACCGACAATCGTGAGGAATGCGGCAATAATGGCAAGAGAGACCTCCCTATTAGTTAGCGCAAAGGCTCCCACGGTGATGGTGACATCGTGGACCAGTGCAAATATGGCTCCCAGGGCATAACGCAACTTCAGCATCCAGCACAATCCCAGTGTAACGGCCAATGCAATCACTATCAGCCAGGTCACCTTAACACCGAACGAAGAGGCAATATATACCACCACGGAAAGAGAGACTGCCATTACTATGCTCATAAGCCATTTCAGTTCAAACCGGCCGGAAATGTAAATCGCAATGAATAAGATAGCATAAAAAATTGCAAACAACGCCTTTTGACGCAAATCCTTTCCCACCTTTGGCCCTACCATCTCAACCCGCCTGATCTCAACTCCCTTGCCAAAGGCCGCTTTCATGGCCCCCTCTACCTTTTGACCAAGGCCTGTAAGCTCGATATCGGTCTTCCTCACACGGATCAAGTACTCAGCATGTCCCTTTTCGCCAAATTCTTGAATTATACTGTCATCGAGATTTATAGGCACAAGTGCCTTCCTGATCTCATCTAAAGAATGCCTCTTGTCGAACTTGACCTGTATGAGAACGCCACCAGTGAAATCTACGCCGTAGTTTGGCCCTCCCCGCCATATGAGCAAGAAAAAGGTTGCAACAATAAGTGCTCCCGAGATGAAAAAGGCAATGTTTCTTTTTCCTATGAAATCAATATTGATACCAGGCTTAATGAACTCCATATAAAATCTCCCATGCGATATCTTCCTAACAAGTACTTATCAGCCGCCTCGCAATCTTTAACTCATATGCGGAGCTTCTTCATTCGTCTTTGAAGGTAAAGGTAGTCAAAAATTACCCTTGTCACAAAAATGGCTGTAAACAAGCTGCTAATGATTCCTATGCTCAGGGTAACGGCAAAACCCCTTACCGGTCCTGTGCCGAACTGAAACAGAACCAGGGCTGCTATAAGAGTGGTTATGTTCGCATCCAAAATGGTTACAAGGGCCTTAGAATACCCTGCATCAATTGCAGCCCGAGGTGTCTTGCCAAGCCGGGACTCTTCCCTGATCCGTTCAAAGATCAACACATTTGCGTCAACGGACATACCAATAGTAAGAATGATCCCCGCGATACCAGGCAAAGTAAGAGTCGCACCGAAAAAGGCAAGCCCCGCCATAATAAACAGAATGTTCAACAGTAGGGCCACGTCTGCAATTACACCGGACAGAGAATAGTATATTGCCATAAATACGATGACCACAAGGCCACCCACAAGCATTGAGACCAATCCCTTATGAATTGAGTCTTTTCCAAGTGAAGGACCGACTGTTCTCTCTTCTAAGATCTTAACAGGGGCAGGAAGAGCACCAGCCCTCAGAACTATGGCAAGGTCTCGAGCTTCTTCCATAGTGAAATTCCCTGTTATCTGGGCTCGGCCCCCTGATATCTTGTCTTGGATCACGGGGGCTGAATTGACTTTATTGTCCAGGACAATGGCCAGGCGCTTTTTTATGTTCTCACCTGTAATCTTCTCAAAAAGCTTAGCCCCTCTTCTATCAAAGGAAAGGGTTACGTAAGGTTCGTTATATTGTCTATCAATCTGAACCCTCGCATCTGTAATATACTGGCCGGTGAGCAAAGCGCGTTTCTTCAATAAGTAGGGAATCTTGCGCACTCTACCTGTCTTCGGATCGTAAACAACCTTGTAGAGGATCTCATCTCCTGGAGGGATATTACCTTTCAGGGCCTCTTCTACGCTGTGGTCTTCGTCTACAAGTTTGAATTCCAGCAGCGCCGTCTTTCCTATTAGTCTTTTGGCCCGTTCTGGATCCTTGATTCCGGGCAGTTGGATGAGTATTCGATTCTTGCCCTGAGGCCGAATATCCGGTTCGCTCACACCAAACTGATCCACTCTGTTTCGTATGGTCTCAAGGGCCTGCTCTACAGCCATTTTCATTATATGCTCTTTGGCCTTTGGCCTGAGCACGAGTCTAAACGATGGCTTGCCCGGTTCACCGGACACCTCCTTGATTTCAAAATCAGGATAGTTGGCCTCAAACATCTCCACGAAAGGCTTACGGTCTTTCTCTCTTAGAAGCGTAAGACTGATTGCGTCTGTCCCCACTCGTTTGAGGTCCTGATACCTGAATCTGTTTTTCCTTAGGTCGTGCTTCAACTCTTCCACTACTCTCTCAATATTGCTCTCTACCGCCTTTTCTGCTTCCACTTCCAGGACCAGATGCATTCCACCTTGCAGATCCAGACCCAAGTGAATCTTCTCTGTGGGCAAAATCTTACCCCACCATGGCGGAAGGCTCTGGCTGATGGAGGGAACGAGGTATATAAAGGCCCCCAGGATACTCAGAGCAATAACCACAACGCGCCAAGTCAACTTGTTAGACACCACTCACTCCTCGAGTTATACCATAGGTTATTTAATCAGCACCTGCTTTCAGCTTTCTCTTCCTATCCTGCCAGCTATGGAACTCCGTGAAACTTTCACTCTCACTTTAGGAGCTATTTCCATGGTCACTACATCAT
>JALVSJ010000358.1:872-12380 GCA_027024445.1 Desulfobacterales bacterium | reverse complement strand
CAATAAACCCAGAGTCCCAATTCCACTGATGAGGATACAGCGAAGAGGAAGGCCTGGTATAGCGGCCGGTCCAGTTCGCAGCGAGTACCTGCTTCGCAGCCCTTACGTAACCAGAAAATGTATCTCTGCGGAAAATCATTTGCATAAACATGACCTTAATAAAGACATGAGAGGAGGAGTGCCGCCACGGCCCGCTAAATTTATGTCGGGGGCACGGAGAATGTCTTACATGGGCAAATGTGTCCAAAATCGGTTCTCGACAATAGGCAGGGGAACGCCTGTCTGCCGTTTGGAGCCAGGCAGGGGATGTTCCCAGAGCGGCGTCATCAGGCACTCAGTTCTTACCTGAAACTTGGGTCCTTTCCGTGTCATTTCGACCGCAGGGAGAAATCTTAAGATTTCTCGTCGCCAAGGCTCCTCCCCGCCTGAACGCAACGGCGGGCAGGGAAATGACAATCCTGTGCTTGTATGACTGAGTGCCTGATCCGCAGTGCTTGCCCGCCAGAATTATGGCGGGAGATGAGCCATGGATGGCGCAGCGAGCGTAGCGCCTGCCTGGCGTCAGACAGGAAGGGAATATGCCGTTTTCCTGCCAACATGGAGTGAACTAGGAAACCTAATTTTATAAGGAGTGATTCTGAGCCCATAACCTATTGGGATTGTTAGGTTGCCTTCTTGAACATACGCCGATTTTGGACACCAATGTACATAAGTAAAGAATTCAGAATGCGCGAAACAGGGGTTCCTAAGATCCCTCAATACTGGCTTAATAGCCTTTGCTTCATTCGCTCTCTGGCTTGATGGGAAAGAGTCAAAGGTGGGGCAGGCATAATTTCGGCCTCTATGGCGTCTTTGATAAATTTTCTTATTAATTCCAGGTGTTTTTTATATCTGGAGCAGTACCTGCACAGGGCGAGATGGATCCTGACGCCAATCTTCTGTCCAATGGTCAGTTCCTGATCCATGGATTTGGATATGAGTTTGGTGACCTCGCTACATTTAAACATCCAGTGATTTATCATTTTTGCTCTTGCCTCTGAGGGGCGAACCACAACTCCTCTAAACATTTGCGCAAGTAAGTCCTGGCGCGATACAGAATCACCCAACAATTTGTCGGAGTAATGTTTAGCCCATTACATATTTCATCGGTCCTTAGCCCGTCCAGCTCCCTCAACACAAAGACAGTTCGCAGCTTCTCGGACATTTCAGAGAGGCAATGTGTAAAAACCTTCCAAAATTCTTTCTTTTCAAACGAAGACTCCGGGTCATCCTTCCATTCTTTCGGGCGAATGTTCCATTGTCCGTTTTCACTGAATAGGTGCTCTATGGATGAAAAATCCATGGGATCAAATGAATCAGCTTTTTCTCTGTGCTTGCTTCTGAAATAATCCATGATCTTGTGCTTTAATATAGACGTGAGCCATGTTTTCTCGCTGGACCGCGAAGCAAAACTTTCCCTGGATTTGAGGGCTGCCAGGAAGGTCTCCTGAACAAGGTCTTCTGCCACGGATTGATCTCCAACCCTAACAATCGCATATCGGAAAAGGTAATCCCCATATGTGTCTACCCAGGAGCCAGGGTCAGAGAGGACGGAAGTCATGTCTATTGTCCTTAATGAGATTTCTCCCTTGATTTTGAACGAAGCCCTTGAGCCAATTCCTGTATCTCGCAAAGGCTCCGTTCCATCTCGCTAAGGCCATGTCTGAAGGCATATATGGAATTTTGGTGAAATACCCCCTGAAAGGCCCTCATCCTGTATTGGCCAAACATGCGCCATAATAATTGCTCTATCCTCCTTGGTGCCTCACACGGCTGGAGGAAGTCAGGGAAAGGGAACTTGAAGGCTTGGGGTTTCTTTAATATTCCATCCTTGTACAGCTCCGCAATGCAGTTGATTGCCTTTGCCATCAGTATATCAGCCTGTCTTATCATGCGGTCGCCCTTCTTGAGTTCTGACTCTGTGAAATGAACAGAATGGCAGCGACTGCACGCCTCGACCATCTTTACCCGCTCGCTTCCCCACTCAATACTATCTTTCCGGAAAAGTCCATGTTTGATGGCCTCATCCATCTTGGGGGTAGGTTGACCTTTTTCATCCAAAAATCCCAGTGCTCTCATAATGGTTATAGAGGCGTCTTCCCATTCCTTGTCCCCGGCTATATCCGGCCTCAGACCGAAAAAGCCCCATGCAGCCCTCACCTCATGATTGCCGTTGGCCATATGACAATCCTGACATGTCGGGGCGGAAACGCTCTCAGGGAGTATGCCCATTTGCTTCAGGCTGTATCGCACGCCATGCTTGGAGCCACTGTACATCTGCCACTGAGGGTAATCTATTCCACTGTGGCAGGTCTGGCAGGCTTGAGGTTGTTGAGCTTCCTTTTTGAAGAAGGTATGACGGGTATGGCACACGTCACAAGAGGCTAATCCGAATCCTGCGCCTTGTTTCAGTAACTTTTTCATCTCGGATTTTGATTTGAGCCCTATCCTATGGCAACTGCCACAACCCTCGCTGCCCTCAACGGATGCCATGAGCTGCCAGTGTGCTGTCGGAAATACCTTCATGGTTGACCAGGCCATGGCATGCTTGCCCTTCTTGAACTGCTTGCCCTGAGTATCATGGCACTTGGTACACTTGTCGGGTGTGACGGGTACCACTTTCTCTACATCCTCTGAGGTGTAATGTGACTCGCCGTGGCATACTCCGCACGTAACCTCATTTTTGCTGTGCTCACTAAGTTTCCATTCGGCTACTATGTCTGGGGTGACTTTGCTGTGACAGGTTATACAATCCTTTTCTATGACTATCTTCTTTTCCAGAGGAAGTTTTGCGTCACACCATCCCTGGTATCCTCCCTTTAGAGCAAAAACTTTCTTGAAACCTAATTTCCTCAAATCATGTGCCACCCGGGCACTCGTTGACTCTTCGGGTCAGGCTCAGTATAAGATAATAGTTCTGTCTTTGTCGTACTTCTTGGCCCACTGTTTTACTTTATTAGGGTCTTCGTGAATAGCTCCTGGTAACTTGTTCTTGCTCTGCTCGAACTGTTTTTCGAGCCGCACGTCGATTAGTATAGGGGAATTGTCCTTATTGGCCAGGAGCGTGAGGCACTGATCTGCAGATATTCTAGGTATCTCGGGATAGGGGGGAGGGAATTCTTCCTCTGAGCCAGGACTACAAAATGCTGGTGCTGCAAATGCCATCAAAAAGAGTGCTACTAATAGGAGGGTAAGAAGGCCAGTGAGCTTTTTCATTGTTACCTCCAAGGAAAAGAATTCGGCGGGAGTTGCCTCGGTTGAATGATGGAAATACCTACATCGTCGTACCTATCTCTAGCACATTCGCGACGTATAATCAAGGGAGAGAACATCCCCTTGCAGTTCTAAGGATTAGAACTGGAGACTAAGACAGATCGTGTTTGTCTCTGAGCCTTGCAGAGATCTGATTTATCATTGCAAATGCTTTTTCCACTGTTTTTTCTCTATCGGGATTGACCAGACAACAGGTGGCAGGTGACAGCAGGCTCCTTGACAGAAGAAAGTCGGTGTCTACACCTTTTTCTGCCAGGGTAGACCAGATCTTTTCAAGTAATGCCTCCAGGGAATTCATATCTTCCTTTTCAAAGGGCTCAAAGTTTGTGGGTACAAGGCCCCATACCAGAACTCCTCCGCGGTCAATGAACCGTTTGATTGCCGAAGCATAGTTTACGAATACGTCTCCATTGGAGTACACATCCAAGGACAGAATATCCAGATCAAGGCTGAGGAGAAAGTCCCAATCCGGATTCCCGCACAGGTGTATACCTCTCGGTCTGTCAATCATGGAAAAAAATTCTTCCATGTCCCTGTGGGCTGCGACGTCATTGTAGCCAGACATTGCACTGAAAAGAAACTGTAGTCCCGGCTCGTCAACGAACATAAAGGCATTTGGATTTTTGGCCTTTAGCTTTTCCAGTTGGACATTGATGCGCTTTGACATGAACTCGAACATAAAGGGCCTGACAGTATCATCAAAGAGGATAGGTCTGTCATTCTGGTCAACCACATTGAACCCGAAACTTATGGGACCCTCCAACTGCCCTCGGATCGCAGGCCTGTCTGAAAGGTCTAAATCCAAGAAACGGTGATAGACCACAGAGTACTGGGGGCTTACGTCGAAATACTCGGGATCGTCAAAGTGCGCCATGGCATCTTCAAGTTCGGCCATGAACTTTTCCATGGAAAACCTCAGGGTCCTTTTTTCCATATCAAGGAGGATGCCCGGGAAGTGCTCCGAGGCCTGTACATACATGTCTTCGTAATAGCTGTACAGTGGAAGCTGGGGCCAGAAAGGGATGTCCAGGGACAGGGCCATTTCCAGGGCCCTGTCCACGTCGGTGTGGGGCATTACTGCCATGGCAGTCGTGAGGAGGTTGCCTGGGATTGTCATTTCGTGAATACCTCATACGTTGTTTCTCATACCTAATCGTTATCCTCTGGTTCCCTTAAATTGCTCCATCGTTAGTCCAGGATTCCTCCCGGGAACCTAAAGGCTTCTCGGCTTATGCCTCGAAATGACTTTTGGTTTCCCCTCCCTGCCTAGGAGGGGAAATTTAGCATATTACTTGCCGGCCATCATGGCAGCCACGTCTTCCTCTACCGTGCTTATGGGTTTGATGTCAAACTTGTCCACCAGGACCTTCAGCACATTGGGAGATACAAAAGCAGGCAAGGTAGGTCCAAGGCGGATCCCCTTGACATTAAGGTAGAGCAGTGCCAGCAGTACCGCCACAGCCTTTTGCTCGTACCAGCCTATGTCGAAAGACAAGGGCAATTGATTGATGTCATCGAGGCCAAACGCCTCTTTGAGCTTCAGGGCTATGACTGCGAGCGAGTAAGAGTCATTGCACTGGCCAGCATCGAGAACTCTCGGAATTCCGCCGATGTCTCCAAGGTCCAACTTGTTATAACGGTACTTGGCACAACCCGCGGTGAGTATGACCGCTTCCTTTGGTAGTGCCTTTGCCACTTCCGTGAAGTACTCCCTGGACTTGTGGCGCCCGTCACAACCAGCCATAACCACAAAGCGCTTGATGGCACCGGACTTTACAGCATCTATAACCTTGTCGGCCAAGGCCATGACCTGGTTATGAGCGAACCCTCCTACTATCTTTCCGGATTCAAGCTCTACAGGAGGTTTGCATTTCTTTGCCAGTTCTATAACTTCAGAGAAGTCCTTGCTTCCTCCGGCAGGCCTGTCAGGGATGTGCTTTGCGCCAGGGTAACTGACCACTCCGGTGGTAAACAGCCTGTCCAGGTAGGTATTGTCCTTCTTGAGCGGGATAAGGCAATTTGTGGTCAGGATGATGGGACCATTAAAGGACTCGAATTCCTTGTTCTGATGCCACCAGGAGTTGCCGTAATTTCCAACGAAGTGGTCATATTTCTTAAACGCTGGATAATAGTTGGCAGGGAGCATTTCACCGTGGGTGTAAACGTCTACGCCTGTTCCCTTGGTCTGCTCCAGCAACTCTTCCATGTCCTTGAGGTCATGGCCACTGATGAGGATGCCAGGGTTGTTCCTTACCCCTATGTTTACCTCGGTGATTTCCGGGTGTCCATACGTACCTGTGTTGGCTTCGTCCAGCAAAGCCATGGTGTTAACAGCGCACTCGCCTGCCCTCATTACCATCGCCACCATCTCGTCCACTGAGAGGTCTTTTGTGGTTGATGCCAGGGCTTCCATGAGGAACCCATAAATGTCGCCCTTCTCGTAGCCGAGAATTGCCGCGTGATCTGCGTATGCTGCAATACCTTTACAACCTATCACCAGTAGTTCCCTTAGGGAGCGCACGTCCTCGTTATCAACAGCGGTGATGCGCATATCATCGGACTTGGCCTTTGCTAGAATCTCGGCGTTATCCGTAGAGTACCATGTGGCACACTCGGGCAGAGCCTCAGAGAAATCCTGTCCGTATTTTTCCTTGTAAGCAGCCAGAAATTTTTCCTTAATTTGGTTCCTAATCTCCAGTGCTTTCTTGATCCTATCAATGATAACATTGTCGTCCCATGCCACATTCGTGATGGTGGTAAACAGGGCCTCGCATACGAACTTTCCTGTTTCGTGATCTACCGCTCCGATTTCCCTCAGTTTATCTCCATATACAGAGATTCCCTTGGTCACCCAGATAAGTAAGTCCTGAAGGTCAGCCGTTTCCTCTGGCTTTCCACATACGCCTTTTACCGTACACCCTTGATTTTTTGCTGTTTCTTGACACTGAAAACAAAACATTTTCAATCTCCTCCTCGCTGTAGTTTGATTTTGACTTAGGGACCCCTCACGGATCCTTGCGATCAATTGTCACCAACTATCCTACATATTCCATTCCAAAACCTTGACTTAGGTCAACAAGCCAATTTTTTTCATTCCGCCCAACAACTGAGCATAATTATGTCCTTAAAGAAGCTTTGACCGCACAGCTTTATCATCTCACTCATGGTAGGGTAGACATTGATCTTCTCAATGATGTATGGACTCTAACAACATCCAACACAAAAGTATTATATCAACTGTAGCATAATCCAATAGTTAACCAATATCAAATTGCTTGGATAAAAAGCAAAGCGTGTTCTGCTCCCAGATCAGGTCAAAGAGAATTTTTAAAAGAAATGCAGAGAGAAAAGCTCTAAAAGGGCAAGATGGGTATTGAGTGCGGTTGGAAGGCGTTCCAGGGCCGGGGACCTTGGGCCCCCGGCTTCGGCTTCTGGGGGTTAGTTCCAGCAGTAGCCGGGACCATGTGGACCCCTGTACATGCCATAGGCAGGCCCTCCATTGGGGCCGGGAGTATTGGGGACTATCTTCCTTGCCTGAAGATCAAAGTCCAATCTTTTCTGGGATAACTGGTCCCTGAGGCTGTTAATCTGGGCCTGAAGCCCCTTAACCTTTTGCTCATCTGGATTGGGTGAACTCAATAGTGCGTTGAGTTCTGCGTGCTTTGCCCATAACTCACTTCTCAGTTTTGCTGTCTCGTTGAAAAAGTCCTGCCGAAGCTTGTTGAGCTTTATCTGCTGTTCAGGTGTGAGGTTTCCGTAAGCACCGGATCCTCCCCAACAATACCCCGGGCCATGACCCCAGTAACCCATCCCGCCGTGCATTGCGCCCCAATGCGGGCCCCATGCAAATACCGGGTATGCTATGATTGCGGTTAGAACAAGAATTCCCGTGATTGTGATTAACTTTTTCATTTTCTTCTCTCCTCCTTTTTGAGTTTTTTACTTTGTTTTGCCCCTCTATAGAGCACGAGGCGTGCCAGCGGATACCTTGCCACGAATAAATTGAATGAAGTTGTTCATAGAGAACAGGTCATGGGCCCTGGAATTTGAGGAAGGGCGGACTGTATCCTATTGAAAATATATAGAATTGCCGGCAGGCAAGAATATTTTCTCACAAGGACAATGAAATGCTCTCAAGAGGTGCTTGTCGTGGGAGAAGATTCCGGAGAGGGTTTAGGCTTGCAAATAATCATAATGAGATGGATACTTAGTACACGTAGTGGGGTCAACAAGTGGGTAAAAAGGTAACATGAAGAAGCCAGGAGTCAGAAGTCAGGAGAGAAGGATGGAGGAGTTATGAGTCATGAATTATGAGTGAGCTAGAGTTAGAAAAGAGAGGGGAAGACTGGATGAGAGGACGGGAGGTTGGAATAGTGGAATGGTGGGAAAGGGTGAACCCTCGGCGGATTTTCGCTTCCTGACTTCTAACTCCTGACTTCTATATTCTGTCCCGAAGGGACAGATCTCATAGCTGACGGCTGAAAGCTGATGGCTGACAGCTTCGCTCTTGGGTGGCCCTAATCTTGCTTGCTATGTGGACTATGGACAACAAAACAGATAAAAGGATGTGGCTGAATATCCCACCGTGGGTCCTTGTGGGTATTGTGGCCGTACTGCTACCGATCTTTCTTTTCATGACGTGGAAGTATATCCACAGGCAAAAACAAAGCGCCACGGAGTTACTGGTGGAAAAAGGCGCAGCGCTTATCCGTTCCTTTGAAGCAGGCACACGCACAGGTATGATGGGAATGAACTGGGGAGGCGTGCAGGTTCAACAACTCCTTTCAGAGACAGCCAAGCAGCCTGACATCATATACATAATGGTAACCGACACAAAGGGCAGGATCCTGGCCCACAGCAACCCCGCACTCATTGGCCGCAGCTACAGGACAGGGCTCGATCTGCTTCGGGTGTGGCAGTCCAAGCAGACACACTGGCGCCACGTAAGGGGACCAGAAGGAAAAGAAGTCTTTGAGGTATACAGTCGTTTTATGCCCATCAGAGGTGGAGCATTCCGTCCAAGGATGCCCATGATGGGGATGCGAGGCCAAAGGGACTGGTGCAGGGCCATGATCTTCCCCGACTCAAGCGGACCTGAACAGGGACGTATCATATTTGTGGGGCTGGACATGGCGCCTGTAGAAGCCGCCCGCAAACAGGATGAGAGGCACATGGTGTTGATGGCCTTCACCCTCCTCTTGCTCGGGTTTGCCGGCGTTGTGACCCTGTTCCTGGCCCAGGCCTATCGATCCACCAGGACCTCCCTTTCAAAGATCAAGGCATTCTCTGACCACCTCGTGGAGACAATGCCCATTGGCATGGTTGCGCTGGATGAGGGGGGCAATGTTCGGGCAATGAACAAGGCTGCAGAGCAGATCTTGAAGATTTCAGAGTTTGAGGCAAAAAAGACCAAAGCTGAGGAATTGCTTTGTCCCGAGATGATGGCGATGGTTGAAAAGGCCTTGGGTGAAATGCGGACAGTTGAGGATGAGATCACATGCCCGGTGGAAGGCTCTGAGCCTCTGAGCCTGGAGGCCATTGTCACACCTCTTTCACTAGGGGAGCAGGAGGGCTTTTCGGGTTTGGTGCTCCTTTTCAGAGATCTGACAGAGATACAAAGGCTCAAGGAAGAAGTGGCCAGGAGCCAAAGGCTGGCATCAATCGGCAGACTTGCAGCAGGAGTGGCCCATGAGATACGAAATCCTCTCAGTTCAATAAAGGGCTTTGCCACCTATTTCAAGGAGCGGTACAAGGACGTGCCCCAGGATCAACAGACGGCCAATATAATGGTTCAGGAGGTGGACAGGCTCAACAGAGTAGTAAGCCAGCTCTTGGAGTTTGCCAGACCAGCGACGATTCAGAAAGAGGCCACAGAAGTTTTCGGGCTTATTAAAGATTCCCTGAGGATGGTCGAAGATGACGCCCTGAAGAAGTCTATCAGGATAGAGACCAACAGTTCCGGTAGTGGGATAGTGGCCCTGGTTGACCCTGACCGGATCAAGCAGGTACTGTTGAACCTTTATCTAAATGCCCTTGAGGCCATGGAAGAAGGTGGCGTGTTGAGGGTAAGTGTGCAGATGCATCAGGGAGATTCAGCTTTTTCAATTATTATAGAAGACACTGGACACGGTATAGCTGAAAAGGATCTCCCCCATGTTTTTGATCCTTACTTTACCACCAAGCCCTCCGGGACAGGATTGGGACTTGCCATTGCCCACAAGATAGTGGAATCCCACGGGGGCGAACTAATGATCCAGAGCGAGGAGGGCAAGGGGACAAGAGTGATTATACGCTTGCCCATTAACGATGCTTAACCGTAGTGGAGGACAGGGGGCCATGTCACCAAAGGGTACAGTATTGATAGTTGATGATGACCAGGCTCATCGCACCATGCTCTCCACCCTGATCCAGGGTTGGGGCTACGAGACGGAACAGGCTGATGATGGCGACACGGCAGTTGAAAAGGTGAGAGAGACCCCATTTGATCTTGTCCTGATGGATGTGCGCATGATCAGGCTTTCCGGCCTTGAGGCCCTGGAGGAGATAAGGAGGTACAATCCAGCGGTGCCGGTTATCATCATGACAGCCTACTCATCCGTGGAAAGCGCTGTGGACGCCCTGAAAAAAGGAGCCTATGACTATCTGACGAAGCCGCTGGATTTTGATGAGCTTAAGCTGGCCATGGAACGGGCCATGGACCACCGAAAGCTGCGGGAGGAGAATAGGCTGTTGCGTCAGACCCTTGGGGAGCAGTTTGACAGCGAGAACATAATAGGCCGGAGCGCTTCCATGATAAAGCTCCTGGAGACGGTGGCTCAGGTGGCGCCCACTGAGGCCACCGTGTTGATTACAGGAGAGTCAGGCACGGGCAAAGAACTGATCGCGTCTGCAATTCATTTCAACAGCATGAGAAAGGAAGGCCCTTTCATTAAAGTCAACTGTGCGGCAATAACCGAGACCCTTCTGGAGTCAGAGTTGTTTGGGCATGAAAAGGGTGCGTTTACGGGTGCCTACAGGCGTAAAGAGGGCCAGTTCCGTCTTGCAGACGGAGGGACAATCTTTCTGGACGAGATCAGTGAAATGCCCCTTTCCATGCAGGTAAAGCTGTTAAGGGTGTTGCAGGAACGCGAATTTACCCGTGTGGGAGGAGAGGACGTAATAAAGGTGGATGTGAGGGTGGTTGCGGCCACCAACAAGGATCTGGCAAACGAGATAAAGGAGGGAAGATTTCGGGAGGACCTGTATTATCGTTTGAACGTGGTGACCTTGCATGTCCCGCCCTTGAGGGAAAGGCAAGAAGACATACCTGTGCTGGCGCAGCACTTCCTAGCGCTGTTCTCCGAGAAAAACCGCCGAAACATTAAGGGATTCACTCCGCAGGCCATGGACAGGATGCTTCGGTACCGCTGGCCCGGAAATGTGAGGGAGTTGATGAATGCCGTGGAGCGAGCAGTGGTGCTCTCAAGGGCCGAGTATATAGACGTGCGGGGCCTTCCACTCGCCCTGCAAGAGCTGGGGACATCGGACGGAGTAGATTCCTACAGGATTCCGGCTGGAAGCGGTATACCGCTTGAGGAAGTTGAAAAGGCTACCATCTTGAAGACCCTGGAAGCAACGGGTGGAAACAAGAGCGAGGCTGCCCGCAGACTTGGTATTACCAGGAAGACCCTACACAAAAAACTGAAAAAATACGGGGTGATGTGATGATCCTCAATGATAAAGTAGCAATTATAAGTGGTGCTGGAAGGGGGCTGGGAAAGGCGACTGCGCAAGCGATGGCCCGGGAAGGCGCAGCCGTGGTGCTTCTTGCCAGGACAGGCCCAGAGATTGAGCAGGTGGCTCGGGACATACAAGGTGTAGGAGGCAGGGCATTGGCGCTACCCACTGACGTGGGCTCTGCCGAGCAGGTGGCAAGGGCAGTGAAAAAGACGATGGAGGCCTTTCGGAGAATTGACATCGTGGTGAACAATGCGGCCATAGGAGGACCAATAGGGCCGCTTTACGGGGTGGACTCTAAGGCCTGGATTAAGGCACTGGAGGTAGACCTCTTTGGTGTATTTTTCCTGTCAAGGCAGTGTTTGCCTCATATGATACCTGAAAGGCGAGGGAAGATAATAAATTTGACCTCAGGGCTCGGGCAGATGGTTATGCCCGGATTGGGGGCATATTCGGGGGCAAAGGCGGGAGTGATACACC
>JALVSJ010000358.1:0-862 GCA_027024445.1 Desulfobacterales bacterium | reverse complement strand
CATGGCCGAAGAACTCAAGCCTTACAATATCCAGGTAAATGGACTGGATCCAGGAGTGATGGACACACCGCTACAGACCTGGATCAGGGAGCACGGCCAGGATTCCTTGGACCCCGAGGTGCACAGGCAATTTGTGGGCTTAAAGGACCAGGGGTTGTTGAAGCCACCTGAACGGGTGGCCCGCCTGGCAGTGTTTCTGGCCTCAAGCGCTTCGGACGGACTCACGGGCCACATAGGTACAGAGAGTTATTACAAAAGGTTTGGCTATTCCTAGAACAATACCAGGCCCACAAGGCTGGCTGATGGAATTGTTTCTGGGTCGGTGTCTCTCAGTATTTTATGTAAAGGCCATCCGATGATGCCAGACAATTGAAAGACATTTATGCCGATGGCCTCAAGGGAAGGCCTGGCCAGGTCAGGATAGAGGCATTCCTTTCCTTCTAGAACAGCGCATGGGGCATCTGGGCAAAACACCGGCTTGCATGAACCAGCCCCGAAGGCCGAGGCATTACCAGATCCCATTTCCCTTGCAATCCTTTCAAGGGCAGATACCATGGTAAATACCTTCCTGAAATGTACCATGTGGTCCGGGGCCGTGAGCTGACGGGGTTCGAGATCCAGCTTGATGACACATGCATGTTCAAAGCTTTTAATCCATCTCGTGGCTGCATGTATGTCCATTGTATGGGGTGGGCAATTGGCGCATTGCCCATAACCCTCGCAGCGGGAGCAGAACTGAGTTATTGCCGGGTCAAGCGGGATACTCGAAGTGTCGATAATCCTGGCATCACTTGCTCCCAGTTCGATGGCTCTCTGAATAAGCATGATATCTGTTCTATCGTTTTGTGACGCTGACCAACTG
>JALVSJ010000357.1 GCA_027024445.1 Desulfobacterales bacterium | reverse complement strand
CCTCGACTCTGCGCTTACGTGGGTGCTCTGGTGCAAGCGTAGGAGGGGAAATTGTGCGCCGTCGGGAGATCCTTTTCAGACTGCATCTGACTCCTTACAGTGAGGCGATCCTTGCAAACGGGATGCGCGAGGGTATCGTGACGGGTTGCTTTATCCGCGACCTGAGCATCCCTGCTCGGACCGCCCTGGAGGTTACGGGAAGAACTCATCCGGTAGATGCAGTCCTCAAAGGACCTCCCGACTCCGCGTGTCTGAAATGTATTTTTCTTCGGTTTTCAGTCTTCAGCCTACTTTGCTAAATGTGGCCCTCCTAGCTTTGGGTTTCTGTGTACGCGTGGTATGTGGAAATAAGTATGAGTTTTTTAAGGGCAAGTACAGCAGAATATGAAGGGAACACGGCAGTGGATCTGCTGCCCGAGATCAGTGTTCAGTTTGGCAGGTTCATCAATTCTCTGGCAGCAAGACCCAGCGATGGACTGTTCCTTGGTGCAGCTCTAACAAGTTACATGACGACACAGGGCCACATTTGCCTTGACCTTACCGAAGTGGCAGGTAACCCCTTTTATAATGATCACGATGAGTTAATTTGCCATTGTCCGTCACTCGACCCATGGAAAAAGGATCTGCTTGACAGTGGCGTGGTGGGCAGGGCCGGTGACTATACCCCGCTCATCCTCGATGGAAACAACAGACTATACCTATATAGGTATTGGCAATACGAGACCTCTTTGGCCTTCAACATCACGCAAAGGGCTAAAGGCGATTTTCCTCCTTATGAAATCGAAACAGTGCGCAGCACAATCGAGAAGTACTTTCCATCTGTTGCCTCTAGAGAGGCAGACTGGCAGGCGGTTGCTGCTTTTGCTGCGCTTGTCAAGAAACTGTGCGTCATATCAGGTGGCCCGGGCACAGGGAAAACAACAACCGTGTGCAGGATACTAGGGACCCTGCTTGAATTAGATCGAGCTGGCTCTGCTCGTATAGCCCTGGCAGCTCCTACTGGCAAGGCCGCGGCAAGGCTGGAGCAGTCTGTGAAGGCGACTCTTGAGACGCTTCCAGCCCCTCCAGAGATCAAGGACCTGATCCCGAGAGAGGCGTGCACCATTCACCGGCTTCTGGGGGCCCGGTCTTCCAGCGCTTATTTTGTCCACGACAAAAGTAACCCTCTGGATGTGGACATCCTGGTGGTGGATGAGGCCTCCATGGTAGATCTGCCTTTGATGGCGAAGCTGTTTGAGGCCTTAAGGCCTGAGACGCGAGTATTGCTCCTTGGCGATAAGGACCAGCTTGCCTCGGTTGAAGCGGGCGCCGTGCTTGGAGATATCTGCACCGAGGCAGACGTAAATAATTTCTCTGCGCGCTTCATCGATGCCCTGAATCAGATTTTCTCATGGTCCTTAGAAGGTCTGGAGCCAGCGACCAGCGCGACGGGCGTCCAGGATTGCGTGGTGCAGCTTACCAAGAACTACCGGTTTGGTCAGGACAGCGCTATCGGGGCCCTGGCGAGCGCAGTCAACGCCGGGGACCCGGAGATGGCACTCGCTATCCTTTCAGACCCCGATTATCCCGATGTGACATGGTCTCCGCTACCTCCCTTTCCCTCCCTTGCTTCAAGCTTGTCCGGGTCCATTGTGGAGGGCTACCGGATATTTCTCGAGGGCAAGGATTTGGCCGAAAAATTCCTCCACCTTGATGATTACAGGATACTGTGTGCCCTGAGGCATGGTCCCTATGGGATTGAGAGCCTGAACCGAGTGGTTGAAAGGGTATTGGAACACCATGGCCTCATCGTGGCACTTCGAGAAATTTACCCAGGGCTCCCGTTGCTGGTAACCAGAAACGATTATGACCTGGGTTTATTTAACGGCGACGTGGGGATAGTAGTGCCAGCCAGCACCGGTACCAGAGGTTTGTCCGCAGCGTTTCCCGGTCCCGAGGGATCTGTGCGATTTATTCATCCCTCCCGAGTTCCTGCCTACGAGGTGGGCTACTGTATGACCATACATAAGGCCCAGGGCTCTGAGTTCAATGCCGTGAGCATCGTGCTCCCTCACACGGATGCTCCCATCCTCACCCGTGAATTGCTCTATACGGCCATCACCAGGGCCAGAAAAAAGGTACACATCTGGGCCACGGAGGAAGTACTCACAAAGATGATCAGCAGACGGATTCGCAGGTCATCGGGACTCAGAGAGGCCCTCTCATGAGAGTTAACTGCCCTCCCTCTAATGCTGCTATCTCGTGGCCCAAGTTGATCAAAGGGACCTTGGTGAAGCGATACAAGCGCTTTCTTGCAGACGTAGTACTGGATGGTGGACAACGTGTTACGGCCCATTGCCCAAATTCCGGGAGTATGAAGGGATGCTCAGAGCCTGGCAGGACGGTCTACCTCTCAGCGCACAACAGCCCGAAACGAAAGTTGCCTTACACGTGGGAAATTATAGATATGGGCACTTCTTTGGTTGGAGTAAATACCCTTGTGCCAAACAGGCTTGTGAGAGATGCTATAGCCGCAGGACTCATAAGGGGCCTGGGCGGGTATGAAGATATCAAGACTGAGATCAGGTATGGGACAAACTCAAGGGTTGATGTCCTTTTGAGAAGCGGAAACAGGCTCTGCTATGTAGAGGTGAAAAATTGCACCCTGGTTGAAAACGGCGTAGCACTGTTCCCCGATGCGGTGACGACAAGGGGATTGAAGCATCTGGTGGACCTGCAAGAGGAAGTTAGACGGGGCCATAGGGCGGTGATGTTTTATCTCATTCAGAGGATGGACGCTGAAATATTCGCACCGGCGGATAGGATTGATCCTGCGTACGCGGAGGAGCTGCGCAAGGCAGTAAAAAACGGCGTGGAGATCCTGGCCTATGATGTGTGTATTGACCTTAAAAAAATTTGTCTCAATAGACAATTACAGGTTGATCTGAAGAGCTAGCAATTATAACCACTTTGTGGTAATAAAAACAGAAATATTTGAGGAGCTTCGGAGATGGACTACAGGATAGAACTGAAAGACGCTTACAAGGGATATACCCTGGATCAGGACAAGCTTATAACGCCCCAGGAGACTGTCAAACGTTTTAAGGAAAAATTGAAAAGGGTGGATCTGGACATCCTCAAGGAGATAGTTAGGATCGACAAGGGACGACTGGGTATCCCAGTCTACTTTAGCGTATGTGGACGTGACGCGCAGGAGGTAATTGGTACAAAGAAACAGATGGGGAAAGGCGGTACTCCAGAGCAGGCCGAGGCGAGCGCGGTAATGGAACTGGCAGAGCGGTTCAGCTTCTTTAGTTTTTGCAGAAATGAAGAGAACTTTTTTGTTGATTCGTACAAGAATGTTAAGGAAAAGGCCCTGCCGTTTGAAAAAATAGCCCAGAGTGTTCATGATGAATCCCCTGACCTGGAAATAGCCGAGAAGATATTCTCTGAGATTCCCCTGAAGTGGACCCGGGCCTACAACCTCACCACAAAGGAGCCTGTCCTGGTACCCTTTAGCTGGTTCTTCGCCATTAATGAGTTCAATGGCCCTTCTGCCGGAAATTGTGTTGAGGAGGCCATAATCCAGGGCATCTGCGAAGTGGTGGAAAGGCACGTTTCATCCCTGGTTAGCAGAAACAGGCTCCATGTTTCGGGTATAGACCTGTCCTCTGCGGGAGACCCTGTAGGACTCGAGCTGCTGGAAAAATACAGGAAAGCTGGAGTGAGGCTCTTTGCCAGCGACTTTACTCTGGACACGGGTATCCCAACAGTGGGTGTGCTGGCATACGACCCGGCCACCTTCCCGGACCGCAGTGAGATAGTGTGGACCGCGGGAACTACCCCAAATCCGGAGAAGGCCCTGATACGAGCGCTTACAGAGGTGGCCCAACTGGCCGGAGATTTTGATACCCTGTCCAGGTATGTGGCAAGCGGACTGCCTAAGTTCCGTGACCTCAGTGAAGCGCGCTTCATAACGGAGCAGGCGAGGGTGGTGAGGGTCTCCGATCTTCCTGATCTTTCAAACGAGAACATAAGGGTTGAGATAGAAAACTGCATCGAAACCTTGCGACAGGTGTCTCTGGAGGTCCTTGAAATCAACGTGACACACCCTGAGCTGGGAATACCAGCCTACTACACAATTATTCCGGGCGCGCATTTCCGGGAGCGGGCCATGGGGACAAGTGTTGGCATGTTTTCGGCCAAGCTTGTGGCTGAGTCCCCTGACAAGGAATGGGCAATATCCATCCT
>JALVSJ010000356.1:1247-4247 GCA_027024445.1 Desulfobacterales bacterium | reverse complement strand
TTCGATAGTGACCCAGCGGGCCGAGCATACGTGGAGAAATACGCCGGGGCAATCATATCAGGGGGCGGTATTGCCTGGGACGTGAATCCATTGGAGTTGTGGAAGGAGCTTACATGCAGTGGCGGAACAAATTAAAGATATTAATGACATAGCGAAGAATCTTCAGGACAACCAACCCAAGGGCAAGAGCCGGATGAAGAAGGCTGCCAAGGCCGTGGCGAAGTCTGTCAGTGCGCCTGTGCGACAAAAGGACAACTGGGCTTTTTCAGTGGATAATTTCCGGTCCTTCAAAGTCCTGGGGGAAACTGAATCGGGCGATCTGGCCTTGTATAGTACGGCGAAAAGGAAGATTTACATCTTCCCTGTCGATCGGTTTCGGTTGGATCACTTGGACCTCGTTGGGGGCGCTGAGATAGCCGCCCGGGTTGTCAGGTCGATCAAGGACCTGGTCACTGCAGGACAGATCCCTTTTCGGGCTCTGAAACGGTCAATTATCGTGCAGGCTGGGCAGCAACAGCTTCGAACGGGGCTAGTCGGGACCGGTGTCAATCTCTTACCGAGTGGTAAGCTGTTCATTCTGGCTGGGCGCTCTGGGGCACTGTATGACGGGGAAAGGTTGGAGCGTGTCGATTCCCCCGTGGTCGACGGGTGCCTCATTAACGTTGACTCATCTGAGCCCTGGATTGAGATGGAGAAGCTCGCCGAGAGACTCCAGGGAATGAACAAGGAAAAGGGATTGTCGGTCTTGGAAAGGCTCAGGCAGTTTTTCTCCCAATGGAAATTCCAAGGGTCTTTTGTCCCTGAAATTCTCTCTGGGTTTCTGGCCGGACAGGTTTGCCAATCAGTATGGTCATGGCGGCCCAACCTCTGGATCTCGGGAAAAGCTGCCAGCGGGAAGACACTTTTGCTCGAGGGGATGGAGCGAATCCTTGGATCCTTGGCGCTGAGGTTGGAAGGCACGTCTCTGACCGCCGCTGGGTTACGTCAGGCTCTCTCGGGAACCTTCCGGGTCCCGATCATCGATGAGGCGGAAGCAGGGGAGCACCGGGAGGGGATACTTGAGTACCTAAGATCTACAGGGCGAGGGGGCACGTTGGTAAAGGGGACTCCTGGACAGAAACCGGTTCTGTTCCGTGTTCGCCACATGTTTACTTTGGCTTCCGTTGAAGTCTCCCTAGCAAGGGAGAGTGAGAGAGGCCGCTTTATCTGCTTGGAAACATCAAAGGACGACGGATGCAAGCCGAGGATGTTGAGCTTAGCAGACGCGGAGGAGCTGCGGACAGACTTGGTGGCATTTTCTCTCTGGGCCGCTTTCCGGGTTAATGATTTATTGCGGACCTTTGACGGGCTTGAGGGCTTTGACTCGCGGTTGGCTCTGGGATATGCGCTTCCTGTCGCCATCTGGGCCCTGGTGGAGGATGAGCCTGGGGAGAGCCTCCGGCAGAACCTTGAAAACGTGTTGCTAGATCGCGAGGTGGACTTTACGGACGAGCTTCGGGCGGACGAGGTATGCTTACTGGATGATCTATTGGCCAGCGTCATCCGGGTGCCTGTTACTGACCCTGTGAGCGGGGACCGGACATATCAGGATCGGACGGTTGCGCAATTGTTACAGGACTACTCCGTTTACAAAGAGGTTCTGCAATCTTATGGCATCAAGAGACTTTCGAACGGAAAGGGGGTTTTTTTCGCGAGCCAGATCGTGGGGCGGCGGCTCCTGCGGGATACAAAATGGAGAGATTTGAATTTGACCGCGTTGTTGAAAAGGCTGCCTTCATGTTCAAGGGCCCACCAGCGTTTGGGAGGCCGGTTGTACAAGGGGGTTGTAATCACCGATCTGAGGGTAGTCCTTAGCGAGGAGGATCCAAATGGCCAGGACTAATTCCCACATCTGTATGCCCGTAAGGGGCATACAGCAGCCCCAGAGGCATACAAGGGGCATACAAATTAAGTTTAATGATATCAATAGGATAGCTGATTTGTATGCCCTGTATTCTCTCTTTTTAAAGAATATAAATATAGATATATATATATGTGCAAAGGGGGATACTTTCTTTTTTTTATATATATTCTCTCCGGACAGGGGCATACAGGCATACAAATCCATAATTACCTGTCAAATCAATAACATAAGCCAAAAATCAAGCGGCATACAAGGGGCATATGGGGCATACACATCCCTTAATAGGAGGGGTTGTCATGGGTAAAGTGACCATCGTCATGGACACAAAGCTGCGAATCCGTAGAGAGGGGCTGCCGGAGGAAGTGCTCGAAGCACTGAATCAGAGGCTCGTCTTCAAGAATCCGTTGTGGGAGCGGAACAGGCGGGAAGGAAGACCTAATCATGGTGTTGACCGGTACCTGCGGGCCGTATGGACGGACAGGGACACGGACCAGGTGGTCATCCCCAAGGGATATCTCGCCTCTCTCATCAGGCTGTTTCACAAGCATCGGGTGGAGTTTGAACTTAGAGACGAGACTTTGAACTTCGGTGCTCAGGGGTTGTTCGTAGAGTGCCTCTTTTGGGGAGGGGCAGGTCTAGAGAGACCGTATCATTTTGAGGCATTGGACAAGATCCTGGAGAGCCGTTTTGGGATCC
This sequence comes from Desulfobacterales bacterium, assembly GCA_027024445.1. Taxonomy (GTDB): domain Bacteria; phylum Desulfobacterota; class DSM-4660; order Desulfatiglandales; family Desulfatiglandaceae; genus B111-G9. The sequence goes on along the minus strand of JALVSJ010000356.1, from coordinate 1,648 downwards.
TTGTAGGGCCACCAGGATCAGGGCGCAGGATGCTGGCCTGCAAGGCGGTAATGAAAAGAGGTGTGCCAGCCCTGGTCATAGTTTCCACAAAAAGGGCGCTATATGTCTGGAAGGAGGCAGCCACAAGATACTTAGGGCTTGAGGACAGTGAGGTGGGGTTGGTCGGAGATGGACACAGAGACTTGGGCCGGGCCTTCACAGTGGCTATTACCTTCAGTCTTTGGAAGGTGTTCGACCAGGTCAGTGAGCAAACGGGTTTTGTCATCGTGGATCAGTGCGACACAGCAAACCTGAAGATCTATTTCAGAGTTGGCATGATGCCGGTGGCATACATCTTGGGCATTGCCAACACTTCGAAAAGACGAGGTGGGTTAACCGGGCTAATGAATGCCTACCTGGGA
>JALVSJ010000356.1:0-1237 GCA_027024445.1 Desulfobacterales bacterium | reverse complement strand
ATCCTGATGATGTGTTTGATGAAGAAACGAGGCCGCTCATAAGGGTCCGGGCCACTGGCTTTGATTATCCCAACCCGGATGACTTCGAGGGCATGATGAGGGCGCTGTCTGAAGATAAGGAACGAAATCATCTCATAGCAAAGGATGTACTGGAGGCATGCGCAGAGCCCAAGACAAAGGCCGTTGTGATCTCGAATCGGCTGGAGCACCTTGAATATCTGCATCGGGCAATTGTGCAGGCATACGGCAGGGCAGAGATTTTAAGTGGAAGGACGAGCAAAACGGATCGGGAAAAGATTATGAGCCGGTTCAACAGGGGAGCGCTTCAGGTGGTGTTGCTGAGTTCCCGCTCGCTTTCTTCATTCGATAGCCAGAAGGTAAATGCATTGTTCGTGGCCTCACCTATTCGGTATGAGGACCACTTAAGTCAGGCTGTGGGGCTGCTATTCCAAAGCCACAACGGCCAAAGGCAGAGGCTGCTCATATATGACTACCGTGATAAGCCGCTTGTGCTTCAGACATCCTTGAAGCGGCGGCTGAAGATATACCGCACCATGGGTGCAAAATAAGCAAAAAGAGGTAAAGACAGAATGGATCGAAATTTTGAAAGGGTGATGAATACTTACCAGGCCGTATGTGAAGAACTTAATGATGATGAGGGACCAATGGTCGCTGCTGTGCTAACGGCTTGCATAGTTGCAGAGGATATCAGCGACCGGTGGATTGAAAACCTCTCTCATCAACTGGCCCTGGGGATAAGGCATGGGTTGTTCGGGCGCGATGCCCTGCCCAATGCTCAAATTAACCTAATCGCGGGGGTGGACGCATACTGCACCCCTGGGGAACGCTGTCTCTGTGGGAACGCGAAAAGGCAATGAGCAGACCCGCCCGGGCGGAGGTAAAGGGGCTGAGGAAGAGGTCGAGGATATGTTCCCATATTACCTGCTTCTGGCTGCCATCTTTCGTCCGGAGGTCTACAGAAGGTATCGCAAAGAAAAAGAGGCAGAGCAAGCCTTAAAGCAGGACAATTCAACAGGAAAGGAGTGATGCCTATGATATGAGAAACCATGACCCGGCTCACAATATCTTTTTAGGAGAAAGGAGAAAGAGGATGATCAAACAGAAAATACTTCAGCTTAAAAATGACTCGGAGATTAAGAAACTTTTGCAAGAAAGGGATACTGTGCGACAGGCTAAAGCCAGGCTCCTGAGTATGCAGAAAGGCATAGAGGAGAAA
>JALVSJ010000355.1 GCA_027024445.1 Desulfobacterales bacterium | reverse complement strand
GACAAAGTACCTCATCCTCTGAGGCACATTTCAGAAATGGATAGAGTCACAAAGCTTGATGGGGCCCAATGCATATTTTCAGATCCCTTTTCCTGGTCCAAGGAGATTGCACGGCCTGAGGACTGGCTGGGAGGTACTCGAGAGGGGCCATTTTCGGGGCGGGGATTAGATAATTTGCAGCATATTCTCGAGGGAAAAGGCGGGATTGTGCGTGTACCTTGGACAGTGGAAAAGAAGGGGAGCGTATGGTGGAGGCTCCGCAACCACGAAAATCACTTCGAACTGATTCGAAGTTGTTACCTAACGGCCAGAAGGTAGGGGTTTGACCATGAAGGTTTTCGTGACAGGTGGAACAGGGTTTGTGGGCAGGACAGTCACCCGGCAATTGGTCTCTAAAGGCCATGAGGTCACGGTTCTTACAAGGAAGATTTCAGCGGGCCAGGGGATACCCGAAGGGACCAGGGTAATCGAAGCGGATCCCACCTCACCAGGTCCATGGCAAGAGGACGTGGCGGACCACGAAGTCATAATCAATCTTGCGGGCAGTTCCATATTTACCCGCTGGACCAAGAAGGCAAAGAAGAGGATCAGGGAAAGCAGACTCAAGACCACAAGGAATCTTGTTGATGCTCTGTCTGCAAGAAGAGGTGAAGATACCCTGCTGTTGAGCACCTCTGCGGTGGGCTACTATGGGTCCCATGGGGACGAAGACCTGGATGAAAACAGCCCTCCCGGGCAAGACTTCCTGTCGGCCCTGGCAAAGGACTGGGAAGAGGCGGCTTACGAGGCCCAGAGATTTGGCGTGCGTGTTATCACGCTCAGGTTCGGGATTGTGCTGGGAAAGGGGGGAGGAGCCCTGGAGAAAATGATCAAACCGTTTCGCATGGGACTGGGGGCCAGGCTGGGAAGTGGAGAGCAATGGTTTTCATGGATACACGAAATGGACCTCGCTTCCATCTATCTGTTTTTGGCAGATAGGGACCGCATTTCAGGGCCCATTAACTGTACGGCTCCTGAGCCCGTGAGAAATAGGGATCTAACGGAAACCCTGGCCGATGTGTTGAGAAAACCCCTGTTCATGCCACCTGTACCAGGGTTCTTGCTAAGAGCCATGATGGGCGAATTCGGGAGTATCCTTTTAGAAGGACAGATGGTTCTGCCAAAGAGACTCATGGCCATGGGTTATCGATTCAAATTTCCTACAATTAAGGCCGCACTACAAGACCTGCTGTCAACCCAATAAGAGGCTTCAGCGCAGGTCTAGCTCTCTATTCCTTATCTCCTGCGCCTACTTCAGTTGACGCTCAGGTACTCCGAGCTCTTTTGCGGGAAGAGGTTTGCCTTTCTTGGAGAGTTCTTTTGCGAAATTCTTGATGTTCTTGAAGATCCTTACTGGTGTAAAAAAGGCTCTCCTGAAAAATAGCAGCACACTCCTACCAATATTTTTCAGGGGTACATAGGACAGCTTTGGCTCGTGGATACTGCCTCTGACTTTAAAGTAGTAAACGAGCAATGCCCTTTCCTTGCCCGTTAATATGTATCCTACAACAGGTACCCTGGTCAGGATGGAGTCAATTGTCACAAACGGCTGTGCGCCCAAATCCGCTTTTATCTTGCCTGTGACGAGGTTAACTTTTCCCCTCAGGATGGCGTTCAAAACGGGGCTCCTCATCACGACTTCATCAGAATGAGCAACTCCGTTGCTGACATCTACACTACCTCTGATCTCTTCAAAGTAGAAACCCTCTTTTGAAAGATCCGGCGGCTTCTTGATAAATATCTTCTGGACGCTAAAGAAGTCCAATAGCTTTATCAGTACCGTGGACTTAATGATTTTCCCCTTGGTAATGCTGAAGTTGGCCTGGCCGCTGAGATTGCTAACAAGCTTTTTCAAATGCTTGCCCTGGGAGCTCAGCAGGGCCTCCAGGGTCAAGCCTCCCTCCAGAAGAGGTCTTTCCGAGGCAGCGCTTCTAAACAGGTCCTGGATGGGGAAGTTTTTACTCTTTATGTAAACACCAAGGTAATACTCCGGTTGAGGGTGTGACCTTAGGTAACCAATCAGTGCGATTTTAAGCCGCTTGGAAGAAATCTCACACTGATCAAGATGAATATTGCCATGTCGTATCGCGAGTCTTGCTTTCAGCCCGCCTAGGAGCAGCGCTTTATAGTATGTATTGTCAATCTTAACGTCGATGCTGATATTGGGCTGACGTGGAAGCGCATAGGGTAACGGGTGAGCTTTTGGTGGAGCAGCCCCTTTGGTCATTTGCATCAGAGGGGCCAGATCCAGTTGCTCCATCTCCAGGCGAAGATTGCCCTCAAGACCCTTCCATCCCTTCAGATGTCCTGATATAAAAACAGGTACACCAGATACCTCCGTCCTCATGCAATTGATGTAGATCTCGCTCCCCTCAAATTCTACTCCCACCTGGCAGTTGTTGAAGATGGTAGGAGGCCCCTGTTTGCGGATTGTAAGCCCATAGCCCTGGAGTGTTCCGAAGACACTCATATGGCTTAAGCCGCCTTGGGGGATACTTAACTTGAGTTCACATGAAAACCCTGCTGCGATGCGGTAGCGTTTGGCATCCAGAAGAATCTCAAGACCCTCGGTGCGAGCTTCTGGGGTTTCTATGTTGGCCTGGAGCAGTTGAGTAATCGGATCGTATCGAAAAGAGCTGGCCACAAAGCCTCCTTGCTGAAACAATATAGACTGACCAGCGATCGCTGGATGCCCTAGTTTTTTCTTTAAACGAACAAACAGTATGTCCCCTTTCTGTCCAGTAATGCCAACCCATTTGGCAGGCTTGATATTAACACCGCCGACATCGGCACTACATTCAATGGTGAGTAAATTTGAGGCCATCATGAGGGAAAGCCCCGCCTTTACCGATTGATGTGAGGAGATCTTGAGAAATGCCAAAGAGGGCAGCAGTCTTCCGACTAGTGTTAGGTCAGCATTACCATTTGCATGAATGGATAGGGCAGAGCGCTGATCATTGCTCCATCCGACCATCTCCATGCTCGAGTCGCCCAGTGTCACTTTCCCCTTCATCCTGTAACCGAATCCTGCCCTGAAACTGATGGAGCCATTTTGAATCTGGACATCGAGACCGTCATACCGAAAGGAGCAGGAGGCAGGGCCGAATTGTCCCTGGTCCATTACAAAGCTTTTCTCTGAGGTTGACCAACTCCCCTCAACCTCAAGAGGCATGAGTCCTTGAGCCTTACTTACATCTTTGAGGAAGCCAGGGATGTGAGTGCCAGCGTAAGGGGATTCAGCTAGTTTAGGCAACTGGGATAAGTCCAATAGGCCATCCAATTTGATAAAGATTTTGTTTGTCTGTCCATAGAGGTCAGGCAATCGAACGGAGGCTTTGGAGAGGACAGATTTACCGTAATGGCCCTTGAGATTGTTTATTTCAAGAGATCCATTGGATATAACAAGGGCGCCCGAGACGTCCGCAAATTCAAAAGGACCTTCGTTTTCAAGGGCCGCCAGGTTCTTCCACGATACCTTGAGAACCAGGCAAGAGCGATTGGAGGGTCTGTCTAGATGGGCTAACTGATCCATGGTTCCCTTGAGTGTAAATTGTGAAACACGGACCATGCCTTTGCTTATGATCGGAAATAACTTTTCCGATACCCACGGGCTTACCATAGGATCAGGGAATATCCCCCGAAATGTACTGTACTCTGTCCAGGGCAATGAGATCTCAAGGTTTAGATTTCCCCCGTTATCGTGCGCAGCGTAACTCAGGCTACCTTTGAGAGAAAAATCAGGGCCTTTCAGTTGCATCTGCGATATGGACAAGTTTCCCTGGCCGTAATTGCCTGACAGTGATAAAACCAATGAGGGAAAACGGAATAGCTTACGCCGAGGCCCCCTTTTCATGATGAACTGTGGGTTCACTGCCTTGATGGTTGCACTGAAGGAGAGTAATTCAGGGCTGCCTTTGATTTTCAACGTTGCCCGGGCCTCGCCCCCTTTGAAATTGAACCCCTGGAATGGTGGAAATAGGGAGAGCAACAGATGAGGTGCAGCGACCCGGGCACGGATTGCAGGTCTGCTCGTTTGATGGTCAATGGATACAGTCCCCTCCATCACAACTGGCGCTATGGTCCGGCTTTTACTTAATGTAGCTACAGCCTTGAAGGTGGAATAAGCCTTGCCCGGCACGTTGGCCAATCTCAGGTAGACCTTTCTAAGGTCCAGTGGAGCTGATGGAACTCTGATCGAGCTATTTAGAAGAGAAAGGTCCTTCACCTGTGAGC
>JALVSJ010000354.1 GCA_027024445.1 Desulfobacterales bacterium | reverse complement strand
GTGTCAAGGTTAGTATTGTTTGCATTTCTGTAAATTTGAAGTTAGTTTGAGACTAGATTTGAGGTTAGTTTGAGACTAATCAAGGGCGGAAAATGCAAGCAACACTTCACCTGTCCGATTTTCGGGTTTATTTCATCGTGGTGTTTAAAATCCAATAATCGGCTGAGATCGCGTATATTCAGAAATAATCAGGATCGTGCCTGCTCGGAAAAAGTTCTTCTCATCCCCTTTCTTTGATGTATTTTTGGTGCTGCATTTCGCCAACTACCAGCGCATTTAGGGAAAAGAATAGTCACTACCTTTCTCGTAACATGGTCCACCTTAAGGATTATATTGTCCTGAGGTAACCAATAAAGAGCCAGAATCCTAACTCTGTGACCGTATTTATTGAAAACATCCCTTTGGCCCTGTATCCTTACAGAGTTCCTTATTTTATGGGTAATCTCCAGCCCTTCGGGAGGGCTAGACCCAATGTTAGATCTCCACTTAACTCTTGCATGGCGGGACATCTCTATCTGCATTTTGGATAGACCTCTCTGTTGGGGCCATCAGACAAATCGTCCCCCTCTAGGCTACACATTAGGAGCCATATAATTTGCGAGTTTAGACTCCTTAGCTCCTTCTTTGCTCTTTTCCGGACAGCCTGTAGAACTTCCCTGTGGCCACTGAAGTCAACCTCGATTGAATTCGCCATTTCGCCCAGAATCGATTTTTCTTGCTTATCCCTAGCCTTGCTATTCGCTCTATCATGAGACGGCTCAGATCCCTGTTTTTTGGCCTTCTTGGTCCTATGAGACCTTTTTGGCCATACAGCTGGCACAATAAGGGCTGCCGGGGGAAATGGGCTCTTTTTGCCCACAATCCTTGCAAAGGTGCTGACTCCCGTTATTTGTAGTTCGGCGCTTCTCTTGTCCAGGCTCCTGCCCACTTTGCTTAATCATATCACGTATCATATCAAGCCCCACTGACTCTAAGCTCTGCACGTATTCAATGCGCTTCTCGCACCGTGTGCACTCCTCATTGTTCTTGTCATCGTTTCCTATGGAGCACGAGAAGCATGGACTCCTCATTGGTCTGGAGACCTCTTTGGACTTTCTTTATGCGGTTCTCCTGCGGGCACTCAGCTATACGAGCCGTGGCCTCCGTGGTGTTGCTATCTGTTGTACCCCTCCAGTCTAGTGATAAAGCAGGGAAGGAGGCGTGTAGTCAGAGCTGCTATAGATAGACCACCGATATATAAAAATGTCACGGTATTGCCCTCGCTATTGCAGCCGAGATCTGGCTTGCGATCCTGGCCCTTGATAGCTCGAATGAGTCAGCATCTTGGGTCTGGATGTTCATGTTAATGGTTATGCTGTTGTTGCTCGTCTTGTGCACGTGTGAGACCGGCCGTACCTCCTCCGGCCCCCGCTCACCAAAGAGATAACGCCTGCCGGACATACCAATGCCAAGCACTGGCTCGGTTATGAGCCCGCCCTCTGCAAACTTGAAGACCTCACGTGCCCAGCTCGCAGCCTCTGCAACAAAGCCGCCTATCTGGCCCGTTTTGCCGTACTCACCAAAGAGGTAATGAGATGCCCTGGCGGCTGCAATTTCCGCCACCATGCGGTCGATGACACTTTTGATCTGGTGCTGTAAGTCCCCAAGGTTTCCCTGCATGGCGTCAAAGAAGAAATCAGAGAACGCGCTTTGCATGTTTCGGGCGGCCTGCACCGCAAACTGCGTAATTTCGTTAAATGTGTTCTTTGCAGAGTCCCTCAAGGGGCCAAAGTAGGCGTCGGGGTCACCTAGGGCCCGCTCTAGCTCCTCTGCCATATTCGGGATCTTAGGCGCGATAGACTGAATGGCCTCTTGCTGGTATCTTCGCACCTCCTTTATAAAGGCTTTATATGAGTCCTCCTCTTTCTTGAGGCCGCTGGCTATCGCATTTACTCGCTCCTTAATGGCTTCTTGGTCCTCTTGTGCCCATTTTTCGCTTTCTTCCTTGAGCTTGCGCCTTATTTCATCTATCTGCTGATCAATGGAGCTGATGCCTTTCTCAGGCATTTGCGGCATCTTGAAGTGTAAGGGACCGGTGACACCATATAAGCTCCTTGCCTCATCAACCATTCTTTGACGTTCAATGAAGGAGGCTTTCTTAAACTTCTCCCAGTCAAGGAGACTTTTAGATGCCAGTCTTGCTCCCTCTGCAAAAGTCTCACTAATAGACCTGAGTGCTGCATACTGAGCGATGGTCGTAATGCCCTTGGCCATCTCCTTTATTGAGTTGGCCATATCCCTAGCCCACTCTCTAATTTCCTGACCGTGAGTGCCTATCCATTCTCCTGTAGCCTTGTTAAGCTCATCCATCTGACGTTTAAGTTCATCATAAACTCCCGCCTTCATCACCATGTTCCGTAACTTAAACCACTTATCCGCCATCATGCTCATGGCGCCATCCCAGGTCTTGGCAAGCTCATTGGTAGCGCCCCGGAACTTGCTGGCAGGGTCTTCCCAGGCCTTGATCAGCATCCTGCGTGTTTCTTCGGCCGAGTAATGAACAGCCTGCTGGAAGCCCAGCATGGCAGTGATGCCCCGCTCCCGGAATAGATCTGCAGCAGCCGCACCCGCTGAATACATGCGAATGACCTGCTCGGTTGTTTCACTGATGGACAGGCCTGATGCTGCGGCAAGGTCCCCAATGAGTGGCATCCACCGCTTAATCTCGTCCACCCCGCCCTTCATGACTCCGGCAAGCTGAGTGGCGGCCCCCATGATCTCTTCATAGGTAAAGGGTACCTTTGAGGCATAGTTACTCATGGCCTTAAACAGCCTGTTGCCCTCTTCAACAGAGCCAAGGAGCACCCTTAGCCTTACCTGATAGTTCTCTGTCGCCCGGGCGGCATTGAGGAAGCTCGTAGCCATCTGCGCGATGCCGTACCCACCTGCCAATGTCAGGAGGGTTCCATGTAAGCTGGTAAGCCTGCGCTTGAGCCTTCCCGCCTCTGAAGATATGGCCCTGAAGGCACGGCCAGACTCTCGCTGGACCTCCCTAAAGACGCTGCCTGCCATGTCCCTGGCTTCGATTATGATCTGGACCTTATTTTTTCCTGGCATTTTCCTGTACCTCCTTGCCTGCTTCCTTATGCAGTTATTTTGCTCTAGCCAGCCCCCATCCGGGGAGGATGCGTTGACTTGTTATCCGAACAGCTGATCGGAACCAAGTTGACCCTGAGCTCAGGCCAGGGTTCCTCTGCTTTACTTCTCATGACGGCAGGCCCAGTCTCAGGGACTCAATTAAGATAGCTAGCTCTCCCTTTGCATATGTTCCCTAACAAATCATACTCCTTGGCCAGGGAATCCAGCACTGTCCTTAACAAGCTGACGAACCTTTCTTTCCCTACCTCCTCGTGAGGGGTATTCGCTATTTCCTCGAAAAGACCAGCGCGCCTTCGTTCCTCCCTTGCAATGTCTTTCAGCAGATCTCTGTCCCTTTCGTTCATATTGTCCCCCGGGTGATGCTAATCCGCTATACTAATAACTGCCTAAATTTCATCTTGATCCTTCTTTTGATATGTGTTATTTTTTACTTAACGATGGCTCCGGTATGAGCCGCGGCCTCGAGGCCGGAGCCGGGCGACCAGGCAGCCGCGGGGCCTGAGATCCCCTTCTTCAGCACTGACTCTGCGTAATGTTTAGCCTGAGTCCTGATATTGACCATCCGAAGAGGATGTGTCTCACCAGTAAAGTCCGCCGGGAACATAAAAAAATCCGAAGGCACTATCCCTACATCAGGCAGAAGCTTATCGCAGACTTTATTTATCGCCTCGCTACAGGCCTGATCCTTGTCTAAAAGTTTGAGGAGATCTGAGGCTATTTCTTTCCTGACAGGCTCCAGAGCCGCAACAATGACGTGCCTGAGCTTCATTGAAAACTCTTTCCTCATTTGCTCCAGGCGCACTTTGTTCTTGTCTATTGCCGCTTGTGCCGCTGCAGCATAGGACTGCAACGCCGACTTCTTCGCTATAGCCTCTTCTCGCCTTTTCAGCTTCTCTGTTCGGTCGTCGGGGGTCGTGCTCAATATCTCATGCTCAGTTATGGTGTAGGAAAGATCTTTTTCGAGTTCTGCGAGTTCCCGCTTGAACTCGTGCAACTTTGACGAAAGTTCATTTACTTTGGCATCCAGATCCTTTATCCGTCGGGCATCATCTGCCATTTCACTTCTTATCTTGGATTCTAGACCACTAATTAATTTTTTCTTCATTGTTCTTCTCCTCCCTTTCTACTCGTCTTTTTGCTGCTCTGGAGGCTGTTCTGGGTCCTCCGGTATAACCTCGACAATAAGCATAGGCTCCTTCTTTAGGACTATTAGCTCTTCCTGGCTAAAGTGATCATCGGGAAACTCCAAAGGCTGCTTTGTAAACTCCTGGCCGCATCTGCGGAATCGATCCCTTTTTGATGTGACTCTGATCATTTGGCTCACCTCCTTAAGGTTAGGTTTTTCATTAGATACCATTCATCTGCTGGCTTACGGCCTTGTGTTAGTCGAGCCCAAGCATCTTTCTGATCTGCTCATCCAGGTCAGCCAGATCCTCTTTATCCGGGCAAGAGCATGAAAGCCCTGGCAGGCCCTGTTTCCCACTCAAGCCAGCAAGCTTGTCGACTCGCTCCTGGAGTGGGGCTTCAGAGAGCCGCTCATCCATTAGTGGCCATCGCTTGTTAATGGCGAGAAAGTCCTCGTCTGTTATGCCCACAAGCTTGTTAATCTTGCGCTGCAACGGGCTGAGCGCAGGATCCTCCACAGGGCTCGCATATATTGAGCGAAGGATTTTTTCGACCTTTTCTAACCTCTTTTCTAGGTTCCTTAGTTGTTCGGAGTCCATTGTGTCTACTCCTCGTATTGGGTTTGAAGACCTGCTGCCCCGAACCAAATTCGCAGGCAGAAAGGAGGCAAAGCACCTGCTAGATCCAGGGCGTCAGGTCAAGAAACGAAAAGGGGGCACATGATTCTTCATCATCATGCAACCCCCTCTCAGTTGCCCCTCATTACAAGCCCTGGCAAGACGATGAGGGATTCGTCCTTTCGGGAGCTACCCTAGCCAGGACAGCTTGATTTTACATCCTCAATTCGCTATACTGCTATCAGATCTGGGCATTTGCCCGGTGTTACTCAAAGCCTCTGTCTGGCTGGCTGGGTCGGCAGAGGCCTTCTTATTGCGCTCGGCAAGCTCCATTTCCGCTTCTGTCGCAAGCTCCTCTATCCTTCGCAAAATTGGTTGTACCCTGCTCGCTTCTTCCAGAAACTCTCGGCCTTCGTTAATGGCATCCCTAGCGTCATTCAGCCTGACCTTGGGGTTCCAGTTGCGGATTTTCTCTAGGTACCTCAGCTTGTCGGCAAGGTCCCTACTTAAGGACTCGCCCTTGAAGTGTTTATTCAGCATGCATTCCACCTTCCCGATTGTCTCCTCAATTGCCTTCGAATAGTCGCAAATGATTTGCATAAGCATTTCGCCGTAGGCCCCTATGGTATCATCGTCGTAGAAAAACAATAGGGCCATAGCACCAGCCAACGCATTTATCTCGCGTGCCCATTTAACCACATCCGTGCCTCTTTCCTCTGAACAAAACAGCCTTTCCATAGACGTTTACCCCCCTCTCTTTTGATATGCCCACCTGGACTAGTTTAATGGTTTCCTCACCTCCTTTCTGGTGGATTTTTAGATCAGCTGGACCAGCTCACCTATCAACTTCAAGGCCTTTTCTCTCTTTGTCTTCGGATAATACATCCGAAGACCTTGTTGCTCATCGATTTTGTCGCGGATTTCTTTTTCACTGAACCCCAAAACAACCCCAACTGCCAGCAATTGCGGAGTGACGCGAGATGGCCGTTGGCCATTGAGGTATCGATAAACCGTCTGTCTGAGTACTCCTGCCCTTCTGGCCACGTCAGCCACCTTCAGCTTCTCACCATGTATGGCAAGCTTATAGTTTTCTTGAAGTGAGAGCCCTGGCACCATCCTCCTTTGCTTTTTCAACTTTCGTTATCCTCCGGTCTTTCTTGGTGATGATAGTGCTCGCCTTTGCTTTGCCTTCCTGAGCAGGGGCGAGATCACGGCTTTTACATGGTGAGCTTTCAAAAATGCCAGATCAGACACCGGCCCATCTTCAAGATGCCTCGTTTGCCTGAAGATGAATCCCCTCAAGCCTTTCAGCCCATCACCAGCACGGCCATCGTCAAAGTCAAGCTCCCAAAGAGTTTGTATCCAGGCCAGCTGCCTGTTACTTGCAAACTGGGGTCTTTTGTATGGAAATCGCTGGTTCCAGTATGCAAGCCTTGTGGTATAGACTTTGTCGGGCCTTATTGATTGCGTCGGTGATCCAAAGCCTCCCTCTTGCCCATTAAGAGGCGGGTTATGGACATCGGCGCCCTTTTCGTTTAACAGGTCAATCAGTCTCTTCCTTTGCTCCAGAGAAAGAGAGCTGATAGAGGCCTTTCCACCTATGTGCCTTGCCAGCTCCCGGCAGTCCTCCAGGCTCAGGCCTAGCTTGGCCCTGGCCATATGTATCATTCGATTCTGGCGGGTATAAATGCTATTTTCTGTGTTATTTCCGAGCCTTTTTGGTTGCATCTAGTCTCAAACCATCTTCAAAAGCTTGCTAGATTTGGGACAGGGCCTTCTGGGCGATCCCTATTGCAGCCCACAATTTTCCAATGGTCTCCTTGAGGGCCGCTCGGTTAGAATCGCACTCTCTGCTCACCTGCAGGGCAAGCCTCCTGACTTCCGCCACTTTCTCATCCAGGTGAGCGGTTTTGGCTCGTCTCTTCATACAAGGCCAATCTGTGTTGAGTTTTTCTTCCACGCCGAGGTAAAGGCCCGCTCTTGCCCGGTTGGCACCGACTCTTTCAAAGCCCACCCTCTCAATAAAGCCCTTTCTCGCGAGGAAGGTCACGTACCTTTTAGCCCAGTAACGGCTACACTCGGAAAGCTCTGCGAGCCTCGTGACGCTGAAAGGCTCCCTGCGCCTAGTTCGTATCCTGATGACCCTCATCATCCTTTGCTGGGTTTTCATATATTCGAGGTCTTTTGGCTCGCCAGCGTACTCATAAGTGCCTGGCCTCACTCTCGCAATATAGCCGCCTTTCATCAGCTCGCAACAGGCCCTCGAAATACGCGCATAGCCTTTTGGACCCGGTAGCCCCAGGACCTCCTGAAGCCCCTTAATAGTCATCCTTTCAGCGGCTTTTATGGTCTCGTAGACCCTTGACTGGGTGCTGTTCGGCCTCCTCGCCCTCATCTTTTATCCCCTCCCAGCAACTCTCAGGGTCTTCAGTTGTCTTTTGGAAAGATGGCCTGATAGGCTTTTCTTTTTGGCAAATTTGTTAAAAAGGGCCTGTACCATAGCTTGGGTGATGTTATCGGTTTTATTAATCTGGCACAATTTCTCGAACTCAAGGAGGTATCCCACTAGATAACGGAAATCGCCTTCTGTGAACCTGCACACCGTGTCCGCTGCTTCAGGTGCGATTTTAAGGCCTGTCCACTCTCGCACAATCAGGCTGAATTCTGGGGCTGAAAGCGGCTTGAATTCCACGATTCCACCGGGCAGCACCCTACTCCACAGCTGTCCATTTCTCTGCAGTTTGCCCGGGATTTGTTCTGTTCCAATAAGAATGATAGGGACCTTGGTTTTCTCGTGTAAGTCCTTCACGACATCTAGCATCAGGGGTTTGCGTGCAAGGTAATCAGCCTCGTCTATGCATAGGGGTTCATTTCGCCTAACGAGTTCCCTGGCGATCTGGTCGAAGCGCGCTGTGGTTCGATATTCGGGGTGTATTCCCAGTTCCTCGCATATTGCCTTTAGGAGATCTCGCACATTCCATATGGCCTGGGCAAAAACATAGAGAATTCCCCCCAACCCATAGATAAATTGGATTGTTTCGCTTTTCCCGAGCCCCCAGCGCCCATAAATAAGGCCGAGGCCCGGCAGGCTGGGATCCCGGCTCATTAGCGTATCTAGAGCCCTCCTGACTGCGTGATAATTGTCACCTTGGAAGAAGGTCTTTTTCATGACGCTCGCCTCTCTGCCTCATATTTCATGAATTGGAGTCGTTCCTCAAATAAGGCCCTCATTTGGCGATATTCCTCGCTGGCCTCATACTCCCGCTTCCATTGTGCAAGTTCAGTGCTGAGGCTCTCGCCCCTGGCAATCATCCGAAGGATGGCCATATAGCGGTCCTTGGCCTCCAGGTAAATAACCTGAGGATCCTCTTTATGCTGATCGTCGCCCGGAATACCTGGTAACAAGCTTGCCTTGTGGGACTTCTCAGGTGATGCTTCGGCTTCGGAGAGGAGCTCGACAGCTTGCAACTCTGCCTCTCCTGGGGATTGAAGCCTCTTGAGCATCTCCTTGTTGTGCCTTCTCTGGTAGCGCTGCAATTTGATCTTTTCCTGCATCACCTTGTCGTCTGCTCGGATATAGGAGGCACGCTCTAAGGGCTTGGCACTGCAGATAAATCGGCCCTTAGAATAAACACGGACAGATCTGAACTCAGTATCGTAGAGCACCGTTGCATAAGTACCTATAAGCGTGTTGAGAACAATCGCCCCCTCAGCGCTACAGGGCACATCGAGCTCCATATCCCGCCCAAGCAGCTTAAAGCCCCAGTTGTAAATTTTCACCTGGTCCTTCCTCAGTAGGGCAAAATCTAGCAGGGGAGGGTCCACCTCCTGTGGGGCGCCATAGGCGCGGAACACCTCGTTCGGGGACATTCCGTCCATGCCGTGGCCTCTGTGTGAACGGGTATGGTAGTCGTACACTATGTATTCATAGAACCTTCTGCATAGTTCCTCAAAGGTGAGCAGGTGCCTTGTCTTTATTTCCCATGCCAGCTTTTCTGGCCTTTCCTGGGGATTTGAGCCGCACCAGCCGCGCTGTCGTCTTGAAAAAGTCTGCACGAGGTCTCGGAAGTACCGCTCGATAGATTTAGCCCAAGGATGGTAGGCTGTGGCATAGCGGGCGCGGATTCCCAGCCGCGAAAAGACACCCCCAATCCGAATACCTTTGACCACATGGCTTATGCTGCCTTCTTTTTTGACCCACGCGTCCTCCTCTGGATCATAGCTTAGGTCAATGTAAAACGGATCAATACCCAGGGCCGCAAATCGCTCTATAATCTCGGGGTAATCAATTTTTCCAATCTCAATTTGTTCGCCATTAAGGTACTTAGATTTATAGTCTTTCCCGTTATCAATATATACCGACAAGGGCAGCCCATGCTGGGGAAAATTCTTGTCTTCCTTCTTTAAAACCCCGTGACGCAAGGCGAGGGCAACCGTGTAAGAGTTCGGCTGAAAAGAGATGCACCAGCCCATTATTGACCTTGATCTCACATCCATCCACGCTGTAAGCCAGGGACGTAATATCTTCCCGCCTGGGGCAATTACAAAAACATCGAATATATGGTGATCCCCGACCCACATGAAATTCGGCGGGATCTCCTCGTAATTCCTAAGAATCTTAAGTTCGTGTTTTGCCTGATATTTCTTAACTCCTTG
The DNA here is from genome assembly GCA_027024445.1 of Desulfobacterales bacterium. Lineage (GTDB taxonomy): Bacteria > Desulfobacterota > DSM-4660 > Desulfatiglandales > Desulfatiglandaceae > B111-G9. The sequence continues at coordinate 2,945 of JALVSJ010000354.1, read as the reverse complement.
CCTGCCCAACGTCTTCAGGCCTGGAGAAAGCTCTTTTTCCAAAATTATTTTCAAGGAAGCATATGAACCGATTCGCCACCCTCGGACCCTTGCCTCGTTTTGGATCAGTCGATAAACTTCTGTGATATTTAAGTACTCTTGCCCCAAATAGAGAGACTTCGCATAATGAAGCGCGGCCGGCTCCCAGGCCCTGTAATTTCCACGGTTCTTGCCGTATTTTGGGGTGAGTGCTAAAAGCTGGGCTGTAATAATATTCTTTCCGGTCTTCTCAGCCTGCTCTCTTGCTCTGTCCGCTTTTTTTAGGTACCGGTATAAAGTCGCAACGCTCAGGTTTTTGGCCTCTGCAAGACTCTTGAGTGTTTCCTTTGTCCTCCCCTTAAAACCTTTCTTCAGAGCCCTCGCCTCGTTGACATAAGCCAGACGTTTCATCCCTTCCTCTCGGCATGACTCTGGCCTCTGAAGCCATGAGTCGATAGCGGGGTCCTGCAGAGGGACCTTGGGATATAGTCTCGGATCTACAAGGTCACCTTTCTGAGATGAAACATTTGAGGGGAGCAGATCGTCCTTCGCTTTTGGGGCTTCAGAGGGCCCCGAGAGTTTCAAGATAACCTGGTCTTTGTTTTCGACTGAATTTTTGCCAGCGATTCCTTTCATATGCCGCTCGCGATCCATCACGTGAAGTCAAACCTTAGCTGCTCGGATTTCTCGACACTTTTTCTGATCTCCAGCGTGCTACCTAAAAATCCATCAATCTCCTCAAGGCACTTCTCCTTGCTCTTTCGCCCCTCTTGGAACTCCAGCACGGCCTTGAATGTATTGGTGAACATGGCTTGAAACTTATTCAGGTCACAGGGTTTGTCGTGCCTAATCCGCGGAGGAATTCTGTAAAGAATGAAGCCCGAGCGGAATGCCAGGTGCTTCAGAATAGAATAGTCATTTGTAGCCCGCATTAAAGGCAAGAGCTTCTCCAGAGGGAACCGGGCCTGAGGATCGTTTGGGTTTGCACATCTGTAAAGCAAGCTCGCGGAGCAACCAACTTCGTCGGCAATCTCCTCGACCGAAAGCCTTTTCCGATGCACCGTTCTATAAATGACTTTCTTTAACTCCATCTGCACCGTCTCGAAAATTCTTTAGAAACTAAATCGCGTTTTGTAATAGACAATTAGTGTGTGTTTCTGATAATGATATCGCATTATGACAACGGCTGCGCTTTCAGCGCTAATTCAATCCTCATTAAAATCTCTATTGAGAGCAAGGCTGAGAATCTTTTTGACCCTTTGGGACTCATAATGGCCATTGATGACCTTACAAAGATGACTCCGGGAATACCCTGTTATTTTGGAAAGTTTAGATAAGGTGAGGTCTTTATCTATCATGGCTTTCTTGATTTCTTTTGTGAGCATGTAGACCTCCTTTTGTTGAGGTTTCAAATACTGTTCAATTTAATCACAAATTGTGATCATAAAGTCAAGAAAAAAGTGCCACCTTTGAATAAAAAAATTAGAGAATTACGGAAGCGGTTGAACCTATCCCAGCAAGAATTTGCTGAGTCTATTGGCTTTTCCAAGTCTTATGTAGCCAATATAGAAACTGGAAGAAATCAGCCTTCAAGAAATTTTCTTGATAGGGTGCGTGCCAAATACCATGTATCGGTGGATAGTCTTTTATCGGGAAATTTAATATCAGATATATTGGAAAGCGGTAGAACCACTCGAAACCCTTACATAATTTTCGTATATGCTTTTACTGCCGAAGGCCTTAGTCGCTCAGAAAAAATTTTGTTAAGTAACCTTAAATCTCGAAATGTTTTGTTGGTAGACACATTAGGCCTTACCACTTATCAACAGGCTTTGAGAAAATTGGTCTCCTCAAAGGCATCTTCTTACAGCCTTTGGGAGCTTTTGGAGAAGAAGTTAGTCACAGAAGATTTGATCCTTGTTTTTAAAGGTCTTTCACAATCAAAACTGCCGAAGAGCGGCGATTTTATTAGGGGTGTTTTTAAGATTATTGATGACGCGGGGAGAGAGCCCAGGTCCTCTATGATAATTTTGGATTATCCAAGTTACTTAGAGAAAAAATTTGCTGATTTCGGGTACTATGCTGCCCCTGTGTATCTACTGGAACCGACAGGTGGTTGGGTAAAATAAAGAATATGCTAGCGGCGAGCCTTATATGGGCTATCAGGTAATTTTGCTGTAGAAAAAAATTAGCGCTTTCGAGAGTAAATCAGAGAATATCGAAGAAAATCAGAGAAAATATAATTCAGCTTTGACCTTGACCAGTTTTTGATAGGGTCAGGGGTAACCTATTTTTCCCTATTTTTTTGAAAAATTACTGCATTCCGGGACCGCGCCCCGCAAGTAGCCTTTTCTAACTTTTTGATAATGTAACTACTTGATATTATTCGATATGTTAAGATAGTTTGAGACTCCAGGAAATTGTTAGGATAGTTTGAGACTAATTTTATCGGACAGGCCCTACAAAATCTCCGAAAAATGTTTTTCACTAAGATCTTTATTTAACCAAATATGCCTGTTATATCCAGCAGTTAGTCCGTGCCTTTCTCAGCCTGCTAATTTCACTTAGCTCACCTTAGGGCCCGAAATTTTGGTCTCAAACTAAGTTCAAAAAAGTCTAAAAAAAGTCCATTTTAGTCTCAAACTATCCTCAAATTTATCTCTCATATTGATTCATCGGCACACAACGTAACATCCTGAAACTACAGGACAAATCCCATTAGTCTCAAACTAACCTACCCCCCACAATTTCCCATCTTGACAAGGCCTTTAGGCAAACATAACATTATTAAGCAAGTAGAAAAAACGCTGCCTGAAACGGCAAAAGCGCACTGAAATAAAAGCCCATTGACGGCTTTGGAATACTCTGGTATCATATAAAATTACAAATTGTGTGATAGCTGATAGCTGATAGCTGATAGCTGATCG
>JALVSJ010000353.1 GCA_027024445.1 Desulfobacterales bacterium | reverse complement strand
TAAGATCAGCCATCAAGGCGGTTTCATCTCTGAATGGAGAAAAACTAACCACAAATGGTATCTTTTTAACGGCTCTGTAAAATAGTCCTCCGTCGGGCTCGGTGAATACTGGGTTGGCCCCGAAGACTAGCAGCGTGTCAATGGGAGAAACTTCGGCTTCAAGAATGGCTCGCGCAAAATTGGTCGCAAGGCCGTTTAAGAAGGGGTATTTCTTGGTATCTGTCTCGTCAATCCTAGGGCTCTTGAGTCCAGCTTCTGCTATAGGGTCAGGTTGAAAGTAGGGTAGAGCCCTGAGGGGCAGAGGATCATATACAAGCACACCACCTGGCATATTTATGTTGCCCACAAGGGCATTTAGGCTGTGGATGGCCATAAATTCATAAAGACTGCCGGTGAGCAAGCCCTTGCCTTTGCCGAAAATTGCAACTGGTGCGTTTGACCTTGCGAACTCTCTGGCAAGCTTCCTAATTTTGCCAGGCTCTACACCTGTGAGGTTTGCTACCTGAGTTGGGGAGTATTTCTTAATAACAAGGGTCTTGAATCCGCAGTGTTGTTTGCCATCCGAGGAAGCCCAGTCATTAAAACCAAAAGAGTGATTTTCCACGAACTCTTTGTTATAAAGTCCTTCTTTTATAATCACATGTGCCAAGCCCAAGGCAAAAGCAGCCTCCGTACCAGGTCTTACAGGTACCCATTGGTGAGCTTTTGATGCTGTGTTTGAGGCCCTGGCCTCTACCTGGACAATCCTAGTCTTTTCTCCTTTGCCCTCTTCATGCCACATACCCCACGCATTCAACACCCTGCCGGGGGCTCCCCACCCCTCGAGCAGGCCACAACCAAAACTCAGAATAAAGTCAGAGTTTTCGAGGTCAAAGGCAACTGGCCCTTCATTGCCTTGGGTAATGGCATTGAGCATCCAGTATGAATCTTCCACTGTAGCAACCCGTATATAATTCGGGCTACCCACAGCCCTCATTAACCGCGATATTAGTTGAGAAAGAGTGGAACCACAACGGTTGCCGTCTATAGCAGCGAGAGCTTGGGGGCTGCCGCCCAAACGAAGCTTTCTTATCCTCTTGGCCACTGTACTAAGGGCTTCAGACCAAGAAATGGGCATGAAATCGCCGGAGCCTCTTGGCCCTACACGTTTCATGGGAGAGGTAAACCTCAAGTCCTTGTCATAGAGAAGTTGGAGCCCTCCCATTCCAACAGGGCATATTCCACCAGGGTTGACAGGGAAGTCCGTTCTGCCTTCGATTTTCACAGCTCGCTCATCGACCTTGCGCACCTTTATCCCGCAACCCCCTAGACAAAGACTACATACCGATTTTTCTTCACTGAAGGCCCCCGTTTTGGGGACAGGTACCCATGGCCAGTTCTGTGTCCATATGGCAATATCATCAGTAAGTTTCCAGGGAAGCGGTGTTACGTGCAATCCTGCCACACCGCCCACAACGAGTTTCACAAAGTCTCTTCTGGTCATTCCCATCGCATTACCCCTTATTTGTGACAGACGAAGCAGGCATTGTTCTGTTCATGTCCTGTTTTGCTGTGACACTCGGCACAGTCATCCATCTTCATCCGGTCCCAAGAATGTTTCTTGAACCCAGAGATTCGTTTGCCCCAGATATTTCTGCTATATTTAGTTATACGGTTCTGCTCAAACGGTGGGAGCTTGTCAAGATGCCCATGATTCCCGTGGCACACACTGCATTGAAGTTTGCCCATTAGTACATGGGCAATATGGGGAAAGTAGACACAATCGGGCTGGCGATAATATGAAAGCCACGGAATTTCCTTTTCAGCAGCTACGTATGTCTTAAGAAACTCTTTTTCTTCTTTGGTTTCTCCCAAAGGAGAATCGGGGTCATCATGGCATTCGGTACACTTGGACAATCTTGGAATGCCTACGAATGTGCCGTCTTCACGAAACTCATGACAGAATTGGCATTTATCTATTTCTGTATCGCCCTCAATACCTTCTACTCTTTCGGGATTCATATGTATAGCATGGCTGAAGTTTAATGGTTGCGGCTGCTTTGAATAAAGGACCATGGGAAAGATTATCCAGCCTACTATGAGTGACCCAATAAATCCGGCTAGAAAAAAGAGGATTCCTCCAATTGCGGAAGACCTGTTCGAATTGCTTTTTTTCTCCATGGGATAAGCCTCGTTGCTCTGGGGTTTGTAAACTAGCCATTGGCAGTTTTGCGTATTTACATAGTAGACATTTTTTTGTCAAGGAAAATCACCTTAAGGGCTTGAAAATCAACTGAATAACAAAACCCTCCGCTCGAGGGAGGGGTTTGTTATTTCACAGGATGGGAATAGAAGGGGGAAAGCTAAGAGAACTTTTTCATTCTCTTGCGTCTTCTTTTGGCAGCCTTTGCCTGTTTCTTTTTCCTTTGGACGCTGGGCTTATCGTAAAAGCGCCTTTCTTTAATCTCCGAAAAAAATCCCTCTTTCGTAAGTTTTCTCTTCAGATCTTTGATAGCTTTTTCTATTTGATTGTCTTGCACTATAACTTTCATTTTTTCACCACCTTAAATAATAAAATAAAAAGCACCTCTCGCTTCCCCTGAGGTGCTCTCCTTTCCTGATGCAAGCATACAGGCAGTGCTCGAACTCAGCCTCTATCAACAGCACATAAGAGCAATTCCCCTTTTGCTTTCATAGGTCCGAAAGCCCTCAAAAGGCACCAATGACTTCTTTCCCTCGAAAGCGCAAGAGCCACGCTTTCGAGAGGGATATATTTCTAAAGTGTCATTCACAAAATCACCCCCTTTGTTAAATGGGGTAAGGGCTTACACCCAAAATATTTATAATACCCAACTACTAATTTATGTCAACTGGTTTCTTTAGCAACAGTATAAAATATAATAAGTTTATTTGCCGATTCTAACTAGCAGTCCAACGGATTCCACATGGTATGTGTGTGGGAACATGTCAACAGGCTGAATCTCCGCAAGCTCATATGAAGCCTTCAATAAGGCCAGGTCCCGTGCCATTGTTACAGGGTTGCAAGACACGTAAATCAACCTGGGCGCACCAAGGCTCTCAATTTGTTTCGCCACATCTTTGTGGATCCCTGCACGGGGCGGGTCGATTATTAGGAGGTCGGGCCTGTCCTTGAGCAGGGGCAATTGATCCCTTGTGTCACCCAAGATGAATGACACATTATCGATACCGTTCAGAAGTCTGTTTCTTTGTGCGTCTGCCACGGCCGCCTTGTTGAGCTCGATTCCCATCACTTTTCTTGCCCTGGGAGCTAGATAGAGAGCAATCGTGCCCGTGCCACTATAAAGATCTAAAACCAATTCTTTTCCAGTCAGTTCAGCATAGCGCTCTACTACTTGATAGAGTCTTTCCGCCCCGCGCGTGTTGGTCTGGAAAAACGAATTGGCAGAAATTTGAAACACGAAAGGACCGATCTTTTCCTTGATTGAACCTCTTCCGTAAACTATTTTCTCAAAGTCTCCAACTGCTACCCCGGCCTTCTTTTGGCTCACATTGTTCACCACTGTGGTAATATTAGGAACCCGCTCAAGGAGCTTATCTACGAGTGAGTTCATTACAGGAGGGTTGTATTGCGCGGTCACAATGTTCACCATCCATTCATTGAAAGCCACAGAATGTCTTATGGTGAGGTATCTCCAGTAACCTTGATGGGATTTTATGTCATAGGCAGGAAGACCTGTGGCCTCAGAGTTCTCTCTCACAACCCTCAAAATCTCATTTGCCTCTTCTGGCTGCAGTAAGCAGGAGGAGATGTCAATCACCTTATTAAAGGTTCCAGGCAGGTGCAACCCAAGGGCAAAGTTCCTTTGGGTTACTGGAACGGGCATCTCCTCTGGAGGTGCCCATCGCCTGGAGGAAAAAGAGAATTCCATCTTGTTACGGTAGCCGGTGATGATTTCAGAAGGGATTATGTCTTTTGTCTCCACATCAGGCAGTGAGGCCATGTTGATGAGGGCCTCGCAAACCAGGTCTGCCTTGTATTTGAGCTGGTGCTTGTATGCGATGTGTTGCCACTGGCAACCTCCGCAATAGGCATAATAGGGACATGGGGGAGGAATGCGAACAGCTGATGGCTCCATCAAATCCACGATACGGGCCTCAGCATAGTCCTTTTTCTTCTTATAAACCCTAACCTTGGCCTTGTCCCCAGGAGCGCTTTTTGGCACAAAGACAACCAAACCGTTCACAAATCCGATGCCCGGGCCCCCAAAGGCCATTTTCTCAACGGTAAGTTCTAGGAATTGTCCTTTCTTAACGGTCATGATGGTATTATGAGGGGCAAGCACTCAGATGACCATCCACCACAGGTAGAAAAAGTTTGAAGGTGGCATAACAGGTTCAATGGCCAAAATGGCTGCTTCTGGAGTGGAAGTTGTGCCGCCACCTCCCCCGCCAGTACTGCTATAAGAAGTCCCCGTGGAGGTAAAGAGGCGAATTCTTGACTGCCCAATATACATCACTGGCCTGGAAGGGATGCCTACACCTGTTACCCGGCCCCACGTGTCATTCCCCTCCTGAGTGAACAGTGCAGGCGCTCCCGTTTTGTAGTTGATGGCATAAAGCTTGGAGATCCCCAGTTCTACATCAGGGGTGAACGTGGTGACATAGTACACCTTATTGAAGACAAGGCCCTTTTCCAGAACTTTTTCCCCTGTAGCCAACCTGATAAACCACCCTCTGTCAATGTAACCATTGTCGTCCACGTCTGCAGTCTCATTGTCTAAGTCAGGCAAAGCCGGAGGATTGGTGGCGCTTTGCAGGTCAGTTACGTCAACAAGGTCAAGCTCCGTGAGGGTAGTATTGTCATGCATATCCTTGATGGCATAAATCCTGTCGGCACTATTGGGATCACAAGGATCCTCGCGATTTCCCGTGCCTGTGAGTAGCAGGTCATAGCTTCCCTCAAAAACCACGCTGGGTGGGTAAAAGAAAGGTCGCTGAGGTATGGAGGGAGCAGTGAAGAGTCTGTGGGCCTTCCAAGAAAGAATATTCTCATCGGCTTCAGGGAAAGCCCGAGGATCTCCCTCTGCGTTAGTAAACTTTCCCACCCGCCACATCTGCCCTCCAATATCTCCCACATACAGCTTGTCGGTAAAGCCGTTACCATCTTCATCAATGGCAGCTACTGTGCTCGGAATGGAAAAATACATCCAGGTTGAACCAGAGATACCGTTCTTGAATCGTTTGACCAGTGATCCGTCTAAGGGATTTATGGCCAGGATAGCCCTGCCCGCAGAGTTATCTGGGCTAAACCCAGCCCCTATGAAGAAGACAGGGGTGCCTACTGCGTCCTCATCACTGGTCTTGACTCTGCCAAAAATGGGTTCTGACCATGTCTGGCCCAGTTCTGGAATAATAACGTTAGGGGCAGCGCCTGCGGGCAGATGTAAGGAGGGTGCATCATTCGACTGACTAATCCTCCACAGGAACAGGGGATCTGTAGGGTCGGTAATGTCCAGAGCAAAATAGCTCCTGCCCCCCTTTCTTTCCCCGCAGATCAGAATAATTCTGTCACCATCGCTAGGATCAAGTATCCCGTCTCCGTTTTCGTCAATAACAAAAGCCTTTGGGCTGGCATCCACAAAATATGTATGCCCATCCCCTTCCACCAGATCTTTGAGTTTGTGAAGTTGATCAGGCGGAATAAAGGCCCAGGCCTCTTCCCCGTAATGGGTGATATTTCCGTTACTGTTTGTGCTCATGTCACGAACGGCGTGGAGCATCCCGTCGTTGGCACCAAAAAACACATAGGTCTCAGAGGTCCCATCGGCGTATTTATATCTCACCACCAGTGGAGTACTGTGCATGACATCGCCCAAAATAAAAGATCTGTTTTCAGTAGTATCGTGATCGCCGTTTTCGTCAAGGACGTCTGCGCCCCTTATATAATTGATAATGTCACTGACGCTGTGTTGAGGATCGCCTAACACATGGGGAGTGATCATACTATTGGAAGCCCTGAACTCGTTGCTCGAATCGGTAAGATCATAAGACAAGCCCAAATAGGTATAGATCTTCCGAGTCCAATTGTGCACATAATTGGTCTTTAACGGGTCTGCCCAGTCTCTTGCTGCCCAGAAAGGCTGGGCTGTGGGTTTGATGTTTCCTTCAGCATCAAGTGCCGGCTCACCGTTTGCATCTATAAAGTTTCCTTCCTCATCTAACCCAAACTTTTCCACATCTCCTTCCCACAGGTTCTGACCCGTTGGCCTGAACAGAGCGAGGTATGCGAATTGTCCACTGGTAGTGTTGGAAGGTGGTATTACCGGCGCAATGAAAGAGGTAAAGGCACCGCCAGCCTCATCAGGCGGTATCAGGCAAGTATCGTCACCAATACCCAATGAAGAAATCAACAGTAACAAGAATATTCCCAGTAAGGCAACTTTCTTCATTGCAATTTCCACTGCTCCCAAAAAGTCCCGAAAAAAATCCTAAGTGGGTCCAAAGTATCGTTTCTCCCAGGGTGTGCCCTTGTCCGATAACCTTGCGTGCCATTCAGAGGGAGGCAATGCATTCTCTAGTACCCTACTCTGTAAAATCCTACCTCGATATGGCTCTTTGCTTCCGAGGGGCCATAGCCATTGCAGATCATCTTATATCTATAAGCCTTGAATGACCCAACCTCAAACCCTGAGCCCCTTGGCACTTCGCTCATTCCCAGGTACTGTACCGAGCCATCAAAAGACTGTTTCTGTCCCAATAGCCCGTCAGGAGATTGAAACTGCAGCGGTGCGGTCGGATCCATATTATTAGAGTCATAAAGGTCAGGCCGCCCGGCGACGTAATTTCTGGCAGACTCTGCAGCATAAAATGCCATCTTATGGTAGGTGATATTGGAAGAGGATCTGATCTCATTCATCGTCATCTTTGCCACTACTATGCCGGTGATGGTGGAGAGCGCCAGCACCAGGAGGGCAATTATAAGTACAGAGCCTTCGTTTTCCCTCGTATGGGAGAATAACGAGAACATTTTTCGCTCCTTTATTCTGTCTATCTGACTTGTGTTATTTCCAGTGCCCTGGTCCTGCCTCTGTCATTCCATGTTACGACAAGGCCAATAGTCTTATTCCCGGCATTGGGAGTGTCCTCAGCCACATTCCAAAATATGTTAAAGGACTTCCCGCTTATTACCTGTCCCGTAACGGCGTGATCAGCATCTGCTCCTGTATCGCTCAATCCGTTTTGTCCGTCATTGTCAGAGTCCTGCAATTGCTGCGAGTTCATATCAAGGGCCATTAGCTTTTCCATCCTGTCAGTGGCCACCGTGGCAGCGATCGTGTTGGTGGCTGCCGAATTGTTGCCCTTAATGGCAGCTCCCTGAAGGGTGGCGATAGCCAAAAGCCCCACGGTCAGGATGGATGCCGCAACCACCACTTCTAACAGAGAAAATCCTTCACTGGCAGTCAGAAGCTTTTTCATGGACTGAATGGTGTCTTTCATTTCCCAGAGTCTTTTTCTTATACGCTAACCAGGGCTACTTCAAAGCCATGTTTCTGCACAATACCTCGGTTGTCAAAAGAAGGCGTTTATAGGAATCATTTGCAGGTCCAAAGACCACGTTTCCCTGTTGATTGCTGTAAACCGCTGTATCCTTATAGTTAGGAGAAGGCATGGCAGTTCTTCCGACCAAAGTAATCTGTACCGACCTTATCTTGTTAGGCTCTGAAACTGGTGTTGTTAAAGGGTTGCCATCTTTATCCAGATAGACAAAATCAAGGGCATCGACATACTCGGCCAAAGGCTGATTACTGGCGCTTGCCGGTGTCTTTCTCCCTAATTTTGCAATGCCTGAGGAGGTGTAAAGGGAATAGGTGATATCTTCATTGTATTCCGTTGCGTCCCCGTTGGCATTTCTGTCTTCTGTTATCCGTATGACATTAGCATCAGCAAAAAGTATCCCTGCACCCGCACTGCCAGTAGGGTCGCACCCGGCAGTAGAAATGTCACGCTCCAAGAAATAAAGAGCCGTCCTCATCTTGGCTTGAAGCTGCGAAAGTTCATCTTGAGCTGCAAATGACCTCTGTTGAGATCGATACAGCGAATAGATCCCCGCGGTGACCACCCCTGCCAGCACCATTGCCACCAGCAGTTCAACCAGTGTAAACCCTTGAGTTTCTATTGCGCTTATCTTCAAGCAATAACTCCCTTTGCCCGAGCCATCAGGCTAGGCTACTGAACTCTAACGTTACCTGTTGAAGAAACCACAATCTGAGCTAAACATCCCCTTTTGTTGACCAGATACGCCGTTCCCATACCCAGTCCACCGGTATTGCTCACCGGTATTCCACTGGATTTGAATGAAATAGCCGGAAGTCCATCGTCGTTCCTGTGGAATGTCAATCCGGTCCCATGGCCCCTCGACTTATCAAAAGAAATACCCGGGAACTCCTCGCCGCCCCACACGCGTTTGACCAGAACCTGCTCTCCTGCGTCGTATTCCAGATCCCCATCGGTATCCATAAAAACGACATAGTCATAAGTTATGGCCCCAAGAGGCTGGTAAAAGGTGACGGTGCAATTCAAGCCCTTCCCAAGGGCAGAGGATTTAGCCATCTGAAAGCTCTGGTAAAGATCCTGCGCCGCGCCTTTCAAGTGATAAGACGGAATCCAGTTGGAAAGGGCCGGAACTGCTATGGCGGCCATAACTCCCAGGAAAAGTAAAATTAGAAAAATCTCCAGAAGCGTAAATCCACCGGAGAACCGCCCCGCGTCACGCCAGACCACAAAGATGAACCTGTGGGTGGTCTTTTTCATCATGGATTTGTTATTGGTGCTCGATTGGCCCGTTGAATGCAGGGCCTCCGAAGGTCGCCCCTGGTTAGATCAATTCTGTATACCTGATTCCCTCTATCTTCGATAATTAAAAAGCCAACCGCCTCTAATGTCAAGGTATTTATGAAAGCCTCGTCTCAAGTTTATTCTTTCAAAAGCCGATTACACCAAGTGACAGAAACTAAGAGATCAAGCACTTTAGGATGAGCACGAAACTTTGTATTGGATGGCCTTGAGGAGGCCGGGGGGTGAAGTATGAGAGACGTTTTTGCCTTCAAGGTAGTAATAGGCTTGGTGGTCATAGTGGTTATCGGGCTTTCAGTAGGACTCCCCTCCATGGCAATGGGCCCCGATGAGGACTTCAAACAAGGGACAGAGCTCCTGAAGAAAGGACAACTAGAGCCTGCGATCGCAGCTTTCACACGGGCCATAAACGCAGATCCTTCGTACGTAGAAGCTTACAATAACCGCGGCCTTGCATATTACGAGCAAGGAAAATTTGACCGGGCAGAAACAGATTTCCTCATGGCGCTGGACCTAGACCCTGATAATGAGATAGCGAACAGCAACTTGGGGATTCTCTATTTTGAAAAGGGCAGCTATGAGAAGGCGATAGAGCACCTGGAAGAAGCAGTTGGGGCCAAACGAAAAACTAAGCCCCATGACGCCGTGATACTTCGCAACCTTGCGTTCATCTACAAGAAAATGGGATACGAGGAGAAGGCAGAATCACTGACGCAAGCAGCCACTTCAATAGAACGAAACAGCTCTACATCTTCATACTTCAGCGATCAATATCTCCAGAGGACTGTTGGAACACGTGGTGCTGATCATGTCTTGGTGATAAAGATCTGGCAACGGAGATGACTCTCAAGGCAAGGGTTCAAGAAGAGATATTTGTGTAAAGTTTCTTTACAGATGGAAATTGTGTTAACACAAGATCAGGTGGTGCCGATGAGATGTTTTTTTGCATAAAGGTGATGATAACAGAGTGTTTTTAGGTACTTATCTCGCGTCAGAAGTTTGCGGCATGAGAATTGCTCAAAAGAGGTCACAGCAATGGAGCTTTATAAAGAAACCTGGGAGAGAAGGAAAATGAAGACAATGGGCCGCGGGACAAGCGGCAGGAGCGCAGGAGGCTTCAGCATCATTGAGCTGCTGGTTACTTTCGTGGTCCTCGGGATCATGGTAGGTATCGCGATCCCTGCATTCTCTGTTTGGCTTGCAGATTCCAGCTTAAAAAGGGCAGCCACAGATTTGTTCTCTACTATGCAATGGGCAAAGACTAGAGCGATAAAGGGAAACACACAGTGGGCAGTGGTGTTTGACGTGACAGCCGGGGCACAGAAGTATTTGGTGTGTTCGAGTGCGGGAGCAGATGGTAACTGGGCCACTACATCTGACAACAGCGTGGAAAGAACAGTGAATCTTGCTGACTATGGAAAGGATATCGCTTTCGGCCACGGTGTAGCCACCGACGATATTCCCGGAAGCGGTTCCCCGCCAACCGATGATGTGTCATATACCAACGACGTGGTAGTATTCAACTCTTCGGGCTTCAGCAACGGGGGATATGTTTACCTTCAGAACAGTAAAGGCAATACCTATGGAATAGGGACGAGGAGCACAGGAATAATCTTGTTACGGAAATGGAATAGAGACAATTCGAGGTGGGAATGAAAGTAGAAAGTATTAACAATAAAGGCTTTACTCTGCCCGAGCTTCTGGTTGCTATCGCCATCTTCGGAATAGTGATAGCGGCCATATATGCAACCTACGCCTCCAGTCAACGATCTTATGCGAGAGTAAATGAGATTTCCTACATGGTACAAAATGTGAGGGGCGGAATCGCGATAATGGAAAAGGAGATACGAATGGCTGGGTACGACCCCACGGAGAGCGCCAATGCGGGTATAACAAACGCTGGAGCATCTTCTATTAGTTTCACCCAGGACCTTAATGAAGATGGTGACACTGCTGATACCGATGAAGCTATCACATTCGCCCTTTCGGATTCTGACGGGGATGGTGACAACGATCTAGTGCGCAATAACGTTCTATTGGCAGAGAACATTGACGCCCTTAATTTCGTCTACCTCGATGATAGCGGAGCAGTTATACCTAATCCTTCATCTAACTTATCAGACATCAGGTCGGTTCAGATAACCATTGTGGCCAAGACATCAAAACCGGACAACGGATACACCGATACTCAGAGTTACTCCAACCAACAAGGGACACCTATTCTGGGTGCGCAAAATGATCATTATCGTCGACGGGTGCTGACTGCAGAGGTGCGATGCAGGAACTTAGGTCTTTAGAGGAGGTAGGGGAAGTGAAGGGACACACTCTGTACAGGAAGAACTTTACTGTGGCCAACAAGAGAGGCTTTTCGTTGCTGGAGGTGCTTGTGGCCATATCCATCCTAAGCGTAGGTATATTAGCCACAGCATCCATGCAGGGGGCTGCTACCCGGAGCAATGTTATTGCTGATACGCGCACGCGAGCCACAACACTCGCAGCCGACAGGATTGAGAAACTGGTAAGCACCCCCATAACAGACTGGAGCAATCCTCCTCCTACCCTCACTGATGCTGACAATGACGGCCAGTCAGGCCTCGATGATACAGGCTTTGATAATGACCCAACCACGCAAGGTGACGCAGATAACAGGGTAGTGGACGGTCAGTACACCATCTATTGGAATGTTGCGGACGACTTCCCAATTGCCAATACCAAAACCGTGAAGGTTATAGTGACATGGCAGTTTCAAGGGGTGACGGGAAAGGTCTCAATGGAAAGAGTCATTCCAAGGATAATCTAAATCACTTGGAAAGGTGAAGGAGGTCACGGTTGAAAGTAAAACGCAATATAAATGAAAAGGGATCCGCTCTTGTGATTGCCCTTATGATAATGGTCTTGTTGACCCTGGTTGGTCTGGGAATAACAAGAACCACCGATACCGACGTAGATGTATCCAAGAACGATATGTTCCACAGAACCGCCTTCTATCATGCTGACAGCGGAGTCTACACCGTCCCTAAAGTAATATCGCAGTGCATAGATAATGGCTCAGATGCGCCAATTTCGGGAATAACCTATCTTGGGTCAACCGATACCTTTTATAGGGAGATAATGGGGTATAATGCACACGATGCGGATAAAGACGTAAGATTCAGCATAGGGGGCTTTAATGTAGATGTAGATGTTAACAGAACCGGTCAAAAGAATCTGGCTGGAGGAGGAGTAGAATTCGCCAGTGGGGCCGAAGGCGTGGCTGTAGGGTCTGCAGGTGGCGTAGCAGTCTTCTATGATCTCGATTCACTTGGCCGCGGGCCATCAGGATCTCAGTCAGAAGTGATCGCTGAGTACCGAAAAGTTATAGGTGTAGTAGGGGGATTATGATATGGAAAAGCTATTCAAGATATTGATCATATTGGGGATATTGTTCATTATAGCGTCCAGTAGCAGTCTAATGGTCCGGGCATCTGAGCCCGATATGGCAGATTACACGGCATATCCCATATTCATGGCACAATCCGTGAAGCCAAATATCCTAATTATATTGGATAATTCAGGAAGTATGAACTTCCCTGCCTATGGGTCCTATGCGGGCTCAGGTAACGAGGTCACTGATGCCCCTTTTGCCGGTGACTCCCACACTGTGACCACTAACATCACGGTTACAGCTTCAGG